>DMLG01000085.1 GCA_003453455.1 Clostridiales bacterium | reverse complement strand
TTTTTTCCGATATGTCTTGTTTTTCTGGGATTTATAGTGATTTTTCTTTACAAAAACTATAATATAAATAATCTTTTTCCCATTTTGGGAAACGGGACAGCAAGCATTTTAAAGGGAGGGATCAGGAATATTTCCTGCTATTCTGATGTGCTGGCTCTAAATTTGCTGCTTCCGCACCTCAGTGATATAAGCGTTCCTAAAAAGAGCGGAAGAAAAGCTCTTTTAATCGCCTCCCTTACAATGCTTTTCATATGTTTAAGTTATGCGCTTTGCTATCCGTATCCTTGGTCAAAGGAATATCTTCTGCCTGTATATCAGCTTTCTACACGAATCCGGGCAGGCGAGTATTTTCAAAGGTTTGAGGCATTTTTTGAATTTGTCTGGGAGATATCGCAACTTCTATATTCAACTATTTATATATTCCTGATTAGCGAAACCCTCTCAAAGGCCTTTAATTTAAGTGACAGAACAGCAATCTGTTATGGAATAATCGCAACAGTAATGCTCGTTGCCGCAGAGCCCTCGTCTGTGGTCGATGTTTTAAAGGTTACACAGATTGCAGATATGGCTACGGCACACTTAGCGTATATTTTGCCGATAGTAATCCCCGTTTTATACATTGTAAAAAGAAAAAAGGCGCAAAATTTGGAATAACCTGAAAGGTTGGATGATTGAAAAATGAGATTTATAAAAATTGCATTTATTGTGCTGTTGCTCGTTAGCTTTGCAAGTTGCAAGGATTCGCAGGAGCCTGAAACTTTGGGGTATGTCGTTGCCCTGGGCATAGACGAACCGCAGGACGGCGAAGTGGGTTACGACATAACAATACAGTTTGCAAATCCTGATAAAATCAGCGGAGGTTCAAGCGAATCGGGTGGCAAGGGCGGCGAAGAAAGCATAGAAAACATAACAGTTCTTGCGCCGGGAATATACCCTGCAATAAATATTGCCAACCACATAATAAGTAAAAAGTTTGTCTTGTCACACACAAAGGTGATAGTTTTTTCCGATGAAATAGCAAAAAAGGGGATAAAGGACTTTTTGGAGGCAATAAACAGAAACAGCGACATTCGCCCAAATATCTATTTTGCTGTAAGCAAGGGAAAAGCAAAAGAGTTTTTAGAGACGGTAAATCCAAAAACAGAAGTAAATCCTGTAAGGTATTATGCAATGATTTTTGAAAATGATTATTCGGGATTTATTCCACAAAATATGAGCCAGGATTTTTATCTTTTTTATAACAGCAATGAAAAAAATACGGTTATGCCGCTATGTGCGGTAGTAAATCCTGAAAAAAAGAATGAATATGGAGAATTTGGATACCAATACAAGGTAGATGACTATGTGGCAGGGGAAATCCCTACAAGTAATAGTCAGATACAGATTGCGGGAACGGCCGTATTTAATGGGGACATAAAAATAGCAGAGTTTGGGGACATAAAAACAGAAATTTTTAACATAATAACGGGGGAATATCAAAGCAGTTTTGTGTCGTATTATTTCAGCAAAACGCCGAAAACGCCTGTAACGGTTATGCAGCAACAAAAAAAGCGTCCTAAAATCTCGGTTGACACTAAAACTAATGCGCCGAAAATAGATGTAACAATTTACCTTGAAGGAGACTTTTCGTCGGGTGAAGCAGAGGAAATAACGGAAGCTGAGCTTGCAAGCTTTTCAAAGGAGGCAGCGGAGGAAATTAAGCGTCAAACGGAGGAGTTTTTTGAAGAGACAAGGCTTTTGGGGGCGGATATTGTGGGATTTGGCAGCTTTGCAAAAAGAAATTTCAAAACAATAGAAGATTTTGACAGGTATAACTGGAAAGAGGCGTACAAAAACGCCCAAATCAATGTAAAGGTTGAATTTTCCATACGCAGAACAGGTCTTGTTGTAAGGAGTGAGAAGGATTGGCAGCGGTCTTAGTCTTTTTTATAGTTTCCGTAATTGCGGTAAAAACTTTTTCCTATGGTGTGTGGGAGCTAAAAAGAGAGAATAGAACGGGAGGTGTTTTTACGATTGTACTCGCTTTTTTGAATATATTTTTGGCGACGAGGTATCTTATAAATTATTGGACTTGACAAAAGGGAAGAGGTATAATATAATTTCTTGTGAGTAAATCAGACGGTTGCGGGCATATTTTATATGCGTGAGGAAAGTCCGGGCTTCATAGAGCAGGGTGCCGGTTAACGGCCGGTGGAGGCGACTCCAAGGAAAGTGCAACAGAAAATAAACGCCGATTTTTCGGTAAGTGTGGAAATGTGAGGTAAGAGCTCACAGGGAAGATGGTAACTGAATTCCCGTGTAAACCCCGCCCGAAGCAACATCAACTGTGCAGAAAAGCTTGCTCGGCAATGCACGAAAGATGGCAAGAACAAAAGGGTAACCTTTTGTCACAGACAGATAACCGTCCACGACAGAACCCGGCTTACGATTTGCTCACAAAAATACAGCAGAGTCTATCTGCTGTATTTTTGTATATTTGTTTCATGGGATTTATTTTCCCTCAATATCTCTCATAATTGCTTCTGCGGCAGCTTTTCCTGCACCCATTGCAAGAATTACTGTTGCAGCGCCCGTTACAGCGTCACCGCCTGCATAAATGCGTGCACGAGATGTAAGACCTGTTTCTTCGTCTGCGATAATTCCGCCCCAGTCCTTTGTTTCAAGACCTTTTGTTGTAGATTTTATAAGCGGATTTGGGCTTGTGCCGAGTGCCATAATTACACAGTCAACATCAATTTTAAATTCGCTGTTTTCCTTTACCTTTGGACGGCGTCTGCCCGACTCGTCAGGCTCTCCAAGCTCCATTTCGACGCATTTTATTCCGCCGACAAAACCGTTTTCATCTGCAAGAATTTCGGTAGGATTGGTAAGGATTTTAAAAATAATACCCTCTTCCTTTGCGTGTTCAACTTCTTCCGCTCTTGCAGGAAGCTCTGCCTCACTTCGGCGGTAAACGATATAAACCTCGTCAGCGCCGAGCCTTTTTGCACATCTTGCCGCGTCCATTGCAACATTGCCGCCGCCTACAACAGCAACCTTTTTGTTTTGCTTTATAGGTGTTTTTGCGTCATCTTTATATGCTTTCATAAGATTTACACGGGTTAAAAACTCATTTGCGGAATATACGCCGTTTAAGTTTTCGCCCGGAATTCCCATAAACTTTGGAAGTCCTGCGCCAGAGCCTATAAAGATAGCGTCAAAGCCACTTTCCAAAAGCTCGTCTATTGACAGAACCTTTCCGATTACCATATTGGTTTCAATCTTAACGCCAAGAGCAATCAGTCCGTCGATTTCCTTCTGAACAATCGCCTTGGGAAGACGGAATTCGGGAATTCCATAAACCAAAACACCGCCTGCTAAATGAAGAGCCTCAAAAACTGTTACGGAATAGCCTTTTTTTGCCAAATCTCCTGCGCAGGTAAGTCCGGCAGGGCCTGAGCCGATTACAGCAACTTTGTAACCGTTAGGCTGAGGCTTTTTAGGTGCTTCTTTTGAATGTTCATTGTGCCAATCGGCAACAAATCTTTCTAAGCGCCCTATTCCGACACTTTCACCTTTTATTCCGCGTACGCACTTGCTTTCGCATTGGCGTTCCTGCGGACAAACCCTTCCGCAAACGGCAGGGAGAGAACTGGATTTTGAAATAATCTCATATGCTTTTTCAAAATTTCCGTCAGCTACCTCTTTTATAAAAGCAGGTATATGAATTTTCACAGGACAGCCCGAAACGCAGGGCATATTTTTGCAGTTTAGACAGCGATTTGCCTCGTCTATTGCAGTCTCTTCGGAATATCCGAGAGCGACTTCGGAAAAATTCTTATTCCTTATATCAGGAGCCTGAGAAGGCATAGGATTTTTTTTCGGTGACATATTAGGCATATTTACTTAACCTCCTTGAATAAATTGCAAGCATCATCATATGCCTTTCTCTCAAAAGGCTTGTAGAGAGAAG
>DMLG01000019.1 GCA_003453455.1 Clostridiales bacterium | reverse complement strand
AATATTCCCCCAAAAATCCCGATTTATTTAAATCATTATAACATAGAGATTCGCAAAAGAAAAGCCGAAATATGCGCGTTCAAGGACGGTGTTTGGCTTTGCGTTTCCGGCGAACTTGTTGAAAACGACCGCATAGAGTCCAAAAAAGCCATGCTTGACGCATATCCCGAGCTTCGCGAAATGTATGATGAAAATGACGATAACACGCAGGTATTATATTTCAAAAATGCCACCGCCGCTTTCTCGTCCTTAAGCGCCCGCCCCCCGAAACAATATTGTTTTAATATGCTGTTCGACATCAACACAAACAAGCATATCCTGCTTCAGTATCATTACTGACCTAACATTAGAGAAAAAGTCAAGTACAATTTGGTAAATCGTACTTTTCTAACAATTATAATTCTTTTATATAAATTGTGATATAAAAAGTGAGCGTCCGAACAGCCTTATATGCTGCCCAGGACGCTCTATAAAGGTGATAATGAGAAATTCTATTTTGTTACACAACAGAATTATCAATTATTTATATGAACTTTGTTTTGCTTTAGAAAAATCTACATTGCCTAAGTATTTAACACTATCCATATTAAGATAGTCGCAAAGATTTTTCATTTCGGCAACGGTGTTTATATTCACATCAATACCGTTTTTCATACGGTCGGCGTATGCAAATATCTCTTTTTCGCCGTGTGTATATATTCTCGGTTGACCTTCTGCCTTCGGTGCATCACGAAGTTCCTGCAAAAATGTGGAAAAGCGCTCCTTCATAGCATCGGCATCACCAAAAATATCCGGGTTTATCGCCATAAAGCCGTGGCAGGTACCGCCCTTGCCACCTGTATGGGTATGATTAGATGTAAGACCGCCTGAAAAAATGGAGCAGAATATTTCACACAACATACCGTAACCGTAACCTTTATGACCGCCGAGTGTTTCTGTGTTGCCGCCAAGGGGCATTATTCCGCCGCCTGCCTTGCCTACTATATTTTTAAGCACTCTTTCGGCGTCGGTGCAGGCATTTCCGTTTTCGTCAAGAGCCCAACCTTCGGGAAGCGGTTTTGAGAGTTTATTATATATTTCGAGTTTTCCTCTTGTTACTACTGTTGTAGAAGAGTCAAAGAAGAAAGGATAAGGCTCTGCCGGCATAGATATTGCTATCGGGTTGGAGCCGAGCATAGCAAGGCGGGAATATGTCGGCACCATTATTGCCTCGCTATTTGTCATAGCAAAACCGACAAGTCCTGCATCACAAGCCATTTTTGCATAATATCCCGCTATACCGAAATGGTTGGAGTTTCTGACAGATACTACCGCCATACCGCTTTTCTTTGCCTTTTCTATCGCCATATTCATAGCGTGAATAGATATAAGTTGACCCATGCCGTCATGACCGTCAATAACCGCCGAAACGGGTGTTTCAAAAACAGTTTCAGGCTTTGCATCCACCTTTATAAGACCTTTTTCAATTCCTTTATGATAGCGGACAAGGCGTTGCATACCGTGCGATTCAATACCGTATAGGTCGCTAAGTAGCAAAACATCGGTAATTTTAAGTGCTTCATCTTCGGTAAAACCGAACTTCATAAACGCATCACGGCAAAAGGTTTTTAGATTTTCATAAGAATAAGTTATGTAACTCATTTTTTACCTCCTGATATATTATGAAAATTTTCTATAATCCCGTAATCTGCATAATCAAAAATCGGGGCTCCTTTATCAGGATTTATCGCTATAACCGTTCCCGCTTTATCCATTCCCACGATATGGTGAACGGCACCTGATATACCTATTGCAATATAGACTGACGGGGATACGGTTTTACCGGTCAGCCCTACCTGTAATTCATACGGCAGTATATCATTATCGACGGCTTTCCTTGATGCACCGAGTTGTGCACCGTAACGGTCAGCAAATGCTTTTATGCTCTCAAGGCAGTTTTTTGCACCATAACCTGCCGACACTACTATATCACTTGAATTTTTATTTGTTCTTACAGTCGCCATTGCCGGTTTTGTCAGACTTTTAATCTTGGCAATCACACTGCCGGAAAGAGCCGGTCTTATCATATAAAGGGTTTCGCCGTCAGTTTGGAGTGCGGTGCAGTCGGCACAAAGTCCCAAATCGAGTTTTGCGGCAATCAGTGCAGAAACTCGTTTTGAAATACTGTCGCTCCCGAAAAGTACCGCATCGGGATTTTCGTTTTTTATAGCACCTATTACGGCATCAACATCGTTATTATCGCAAAAAGCAATATTATCAGAGACCGTTTTTGCATACTCGATAGGTGCCTTTGTTACGCACAACACTTTGCTTATTTTCTTTTCCGTATGCGTAATTTGTATTTTTTGCTTGGTTTTGTTTAACGAATTTTTAATGACTTCATCGAGCCTATCAAAACTTATAAATTCACATTTGCGTCTGCCGGAAGTGTTTTCTTTCGTTTCTACTACCCTTGTTGGTGAACCGGCAAGCCCACATTTTTGAAGGTCTGCTTTTATATCGTCAGCCGATAAAATCTTTACTTCTCCGATTTTTGAACGGATAGACGGAAGTCGCAGGGTATTTA
>DMLG01000030.1 GCA_003453455.1 Clostridiales bacterium | reverse complement strand
CTCCTCTGCAATTCCCACATCAAAATAACGGTTTTTAAAGGTTTTGGCAAATTCCAAAAGTCCTGTATTTACGGGCATGGCCGCAGTTATAGCGACAATTTTCTTGTTAGCTTTTGCAAGAGATGTAAGCTTCTTTCCAAAAACGCTTGCGTAATCACAGGATTTAGGTTGTGTAGCAGATATTCCATGATACTGCTGAGGATTATTTTCCGCCGGGCGGTACCCTTTGCCTTTTACCGTCCTTATATGTATAAAAGAGGACTCTGATGACTTTTTTGCACGCTCTAAAACGGCTTTGAGGCTTGTTATATCATGACCGTCCACAGGACCGATATAGTTTAACCCTAAATTATCAAATAGAGTTGTGGGTATAACCTTTTTTCTCAGCGCGGATTTTGCACGCTTTGCCGTATCTGCGGCACGGCTTGACCCAAGAGGAAGCTTTGCAATAAGTTCTTCTATAAATTCCTTTGATTTAAAATATTCGGGTTTTACTCGCAATTTTTGCAAATATCGGGAAATTGCGCCGACATTTTGTGATATACTCATATTGTTATCATTTAAAATGAAAATAACCTTTGCCCCGGAATGCCCTGCGTCATTTAGCGCCTCAAACATCATACCGCCTGTTAAAGCACCGTCGCCGAAAACCGACACAACTTCGTATTTTTCGCCCGATAGGTCGCGTGCCCTTGCCATACCCATAGCGGCTGATGCAGAAGTTGAGGCATGACCTGTATTAAAGGCGTCATATATGCTCTCTGCGGTCTTTGGAAAACCGCTTATTCCGCCGAATTTTCTGAGAGTATTGAATTTATCCATGCGCCCTGTTAAAATTTTATGCACATATGACTGATGTCCTACATCCCAGATTAGCCTGTCTTTTGAAAAATCAAATACCGAGTGGAGTGCAAGAGTAAGCTCTACAACACCAAGGTTTGAGGCAAGATGTCCCCCTGTTCTGGAAACTGATTCTACTAAAAATTTTCGTATTTCAAAAGCAAGGGTAGAAAGCTCGCTGTCAGATAGTGATTTAATATCGTCAGGGGATTTTATATCTTTAAGCATTTGTAAATTCCTTTCGTATTTTTCCTGCAAGGTATAATGAACCTAAAACGCAAACAATTTCATTTTCATTTGCAGAGTTCAATGCGTCAGTGACCGCTTTAACTGCATCCTTTTCCGCTTTTGCAGAGGAAAAATGGGTTTTAAACTCCTCCGCCTTTAAACATCGCGGAACATCAAGCTGCGTCACCGTAATTCTGCCGCCAAAATCCTCTATCAGTTTTGCTGATTTTTCAAAATTTTTATCTTTCATCATAGCAACAACAAAGTGTACAGGGCGGTTAAGACTTTTAAGAGAGGAAAGAAGTGCTGTAATTCCATCGGGATTATGCGCCCCGTCAAGCAGGAGGTTGCTTTTTATAAACTCAAATCGCGCAGGCCAGCGGCTAATTTTAAAACCTTTTTTTATATTTTCCTCTGAAATTTCTAAAAACCTCAGCGCTGCCTCAGCTATTGCGGCATTTTCTTTTTGGAAATCACCCGAAAGCCCAAGCTCAAAATCGCACTTTTCCTTTGAAAAAATCAAATCGGAATTGTTTTTTTTTGCAAATTCTTCTATTTTTGAAAGTGCGCCTTTGTCCTGGTTTTTCATAGTCAAAACAGGACATAAAGGCTTTATTATTCCGCATTTTTCGGCAGCAATTTCAGGTATAGTATCTCCCAAATATTCGGTATGGTCAAGCGCAATCTTGGTAATTACCGAAAGTTTTGGGGAGGTTATTACATTTGTTGCGTCATATCTTCCGCCAAGCCCCGTTTCAAGCACAACAATATCGCATTTTTGCTCACAAAAATACATAAAAGCAAGTGCTGTTATTTTAGCAAAGGAGGAAAGTTCGACTGAAAGCGTTTCTATTGCACTTTTTAATTTCACGGTAAGCCTTACAAGGTCGGAATTTGGGATATTTTCACCGTTAATTCTTATCCGTTCATTAAAAACGGATATAAACGGCGAGGTAAAAAGTCCGACTTTTTTTCCTGTAAGTGCGAGCGCCTCGGATATCATAAGACAAACAGACCCCTTGCCATTTGTGCCTGCAATGTGAATAAAATCAAGGCTTTCCTGCGGATTCCCTAAAAAATCGAGTAGCTTTAAAAGACCGTCATTTCCCAAAACATTCAAAAATTTAGGGGAAGCAGTGTAATATGCTACCGCGTCGTCATAGTTCATTTTATCACCGATAAAATCATATATTTTCCGTATTAGTTATAGTTTCCAAAACCTTTTCGAGCATTTTGGCATAAGTTTCGCCTTTTGCCTTTTCCTCGTCAATTACCTTTTGCGGTGCCTTGGAAACAAAACCGCTGTTTGAAAGTTTTTTGTTTACTCTGTCTATTTCTGATTCCAAACGCTTTTTCTCTGCTAAAAGGCGTGCAAGCTCCTTTTCTTTATCCACAAGCTCGCCCATAGGTATAAATATCTCCGCAGAGTCCACAACAATGTTTAAAGCTCCTTTTTCGATATTATCCTTTGAGCTTGTTATAATAGTTTCAGAGGCTTGTGCAAGCTTTTCAAAAAAGGCTTTGCCCTGTCCGAAAACATCTGCTTTTTCCGTAACAATAATAAGTTTTGCTTTCTTTGACGGAGGTACATTCATTTCATTTCTGCGAAGTCTTATTGCAGAAACTGCATTCATAATAAGCTCCATCTTTTTTTCATCATCAGGGAAAGACAGATTTTCAGAATATTTCGGATAATCGCTTATCACAATGCTTTCACCCGTATGGGGAAGGTGCTGCCATATTTCCTCGGTAATAAATGGCATAAACGGGTGCAAAAGCTTCATTGCATTTGAAAGAACATAGGTAAGAACATACTGTGCCGTTTTGCCTGTCGGATTTCCTTTATCAAAAAGGCGGGGTTTTACAAGTTCAATGTACCAGTCACAGAAATTATCCCAAATAAAGTCATAAAGTTTTGAAACTGCAACGCCAAGCTCAAATTTATCGAGGTTTTCCGTAACCTCACGGCAAAGTGTGTTGTATTTTGACAGTATCCATTTATCTTCTAATTGCAATTCTGAAATGTCAGGCAGCTTGTTTTCTTCAATATCAAGATTCATCAGCGTAAATCTTGACGCATTCCAGATTTTGTTTGCAAAGTTACGGCTTGCTTCAACACGCTCAATATAAAAGCGCATATCGTTACCCGGTGCATTTCCTGTTGCTAAGGTAAAACGCAAAGCGTCAGCGCCGTATTTGTCGATTATTTCGAGCGGGTCAATGCCGTTGCCCAGAGATTTCGACATTTTTCTACCTTGCGAGTCGCGCACAAGCCCGTGAATAAACACATGCTTAAAGGGAACTTCACCTGTATGCTCCAAGGCAGAGAAAATCATTCTCGAAACCCAGAAGAAAATTATATCGTAACCTGTTACTAAAACGCTTGTAGGATAGAAATATTCAAGCTCAGGTGTTTTGTCCGGCCACCCAAGGGTAGAAAACGGCCATAATGCAGAAGAAAACCAGGTATCCAAAACATTTTCGTCCTGATGCACCGCTCCTCCGCAATGCGGACAAACTGTAATATCTTCTTTTGAAACGGTAACTTCTCCGCAGGTATCGCAATAAAATGCAGGAATTCTGTGTCCCCACCAAAGCTGACGGGAAATACACCAGTCAAGCACATTTTCCATCCAGTTCATATATGTTTTTGAAAAACGCTCGGGCACAAATTTTGTGTCGCCGTTTTTAACCGCCTTAATAGCAGGCTCTGCTAAGGGTTTCATTTTTACAAACCACTGTTTTGAAATAATAGGCTCAACCGAAGTTCCGCAGCGATAACATACGCCGACATTATGGGAATGGTCTTCGACCTTTACCAAAAGCCCTTGCGCCTCTAAATCAGAAACCATTGCCTTTCTGCATTCGTATCTATCCATACCGCAGTATTTTCCTGCGTACTCATTCATTGTTGCGTCATCATTCATAACCTTGATTTTTTCCAGATTGTGTCTTTCGCCAACTTCAAAGTCGTTAGGGTCATGTGCAGGAGTGATTTTAACACAGCCTGTTCCAAATTCCTTATCAACATATTCATCGGCAATTACGGGTATTTCACGACCAACAAGGGGGAGAATAAGCGTTTTGCCGACAAGGTTTTTATAGCGCGCGTCTTGGGGATTTACGGCAACTGCCGTATCGCCGAAAAGCGTTTCAGGTCTTGTTGTTGCAATAATAACAAAATCATCGCTGTCCTTTACGGGATATTTGATATGCCAAAAATGGCCCGCCTGTTCCTCGTGTTCAACTTCAGCGTCGGAAAGCGCTGTTATACAATGCGGACACCAGTTAATAATACGGGAGCCTTGATAGATAAGTCCTTTATTATATAGATTTACAAATACTTC
>DMLG01000129.1 GCA_003453455.1 Clostridiales bacterium | reverse complement strand
TTGGAAGTAGCAGAGCTTGTAAAGCTTATGGAAGAGGAATTTGGCGTTTCCGCAGCAGCTCCTGTTGTTGTAGCAGGCGGTGCAGCAGAAGGCGGTGCAGCAGCAGCTGAGCAGTCCGAATTTGAAGTTGTACTTGCAGAAGCAGGCGCATCTAAGCTTAATGTTATCAAGGTTGTAAGAGAACTTACAGGTCTTGGTCTTAAAGAAGCAAAGGCTTTGGTTGATGAAGCTCCTAAGTCATTAAAGACAGGTGTAGCAAAAGAGGAAGCTGAGTCAATGAAGGCTAAACTTGAAGAAGCAGGCGCTAAGGTAGAACTTAAATAATTATGCTGATTGATTTAACCGAAGTCATAAAAAATGAAAACGGGAAATTAGATATCTGCGAGGATTTTCATATGCCGGAAATCAGCTTTATGGGTGAAGAATTTGAATTTTCAAAGCCTTTTAAAGCTGTTGGCTGTATAACGAATAACTCAAAAGCTCTGGAACTTGCTATTGAAGTTTCGGGAAAGGCAAAGGTGCATTGCGCAAGATGTGCGGCGCCTTTGGAGGTGACTATACAGTTTCCTGTTAAAGAAACACTTATGCGTGAAGATGAGACAAATCCCGAAGATGATGAGATTATTCTCTATAAGGGCAAAGAAATTGAGCTTGATGATATTATCGTTAGTAATTTTTTAGTGAATGTTCCGGTAAAATATCTGTGTCGTGAAGACTGCAAGGGCTTGTGTCCGCATTGCGGAACAAATTTAAATGAGCATACTTGCAATTGCGATAAAGATGTTTTAGACCCAAGATGGGAAAAATTAGCAGAAATTATGAAAAATATGACCGATACTAAATAGGGAGGTGCGATTGAGATGGCAGTACCTAAGGGTAAAGTATCTAAATCAAGACGAGACAAAAGAAGAGCAAACTGGAAACTTGCAGTTCCGGGTATGGTAGAATGCCCGCATTGCCACGAATATAAACTTCCTCATAAGGTTTGTAAAGCCTGCGGCTATTACGACGGCAAAGAGGTTGTTAAGGTTTCTGACAAATAAAAGTATCAATTTTAAAGCAGAGCGTATGCTCTGCTTTTTTTGTGTTAAAATATGACATAGGAAGTGATTTTATTGAAATATTTTGTAATAGTTTTGCTGGTATCAATACTTACATCATGCGGAACAACATCATATTCAGGTGATTTTGTTAAAAAAACGGATAATAGATTATTCTTTTGCCGCACTTTTTCCCGATATCAGAAGTAAAAACAGCATAAAAATAGGGAAAATAGCGGCGCAGGCTATGCCTATTTTTAGCCCCATCTGCTCATATGCAAATCCATACTTGTCGGCTAATGCTAAAACCTTTGGAAAAGTCAGCGAAAAGTCAGAAATATATCCTGTAACATATGAACCTAATGAACAACCCACATCGCCACATAATGCAAGAATTCCAAACATTGCAGTTCCGCCGCTTATGATGCTTGATGAATATGAGTAAACGCCAGGCCACATAATACTCACCGAAAAGCCTGTAAGAGCACAGGCAAATAGTGCAACGTAAGGATTTTTTGAAGCCGCTGCGGTTATGTAGCAAAGAGAACATAGTGCGGAGGATGAAATAAGAGCGTTTTTTAAGTTTAATTTTTTCCCAAAAATTCCAAATAATAGCCTCCCGCTTCCCATAAGTGCAGCGAAAAGGCACGGACCTAAAATGTCGCCTGCAAATTTGTCAATACCGAGACCTTTCTCGGCAAAAACGGATGACCACTCAGCCATAGTTATTTCAGAAGCTCCCGATGTAATCATAAGTAAGCACATAAGAAGGAATGTTCGCGATAAAAGAACAGGTTTTTTCGCAGATTGTTTTTCAGCCGATGCAATATCGGGTATCGGCACAATTGAAAACATAAGCATACTTATTATGGGAACTATTGACCAAAATATCGGCAAAACCCACCAGATTTGATTTGAAAAAATCTTTATTGCCGTAGTGGATACAAGAACGACTGCAACTTGTCCCCAACAGTAAAATGAGTGCAGTATATTCATTTCGGCCGAACTTTGCCCATCAGATATAGAGTCCACAATGGGACTTACCATAACTTCCAAAAGTCCGCCCCCGAAAGCCATGAAGAATGTAGCCGTAAAAAGTGCGGTGTATATTGGCATAATTTTTGGTAAAACGCCAAGAAAAATCAGACCTATGGCGGCAGAAACTTGCGCTAAAATTCCTGATTTTCTGTAATCGAGAGCATGCAGGATTTTTATTGAAATAAAATCGGTAATAATTTGCACTAAGAAATTAAATAGCATAATCTGTGCAATCATTGTATATGAAAGCCCGAAACTGTCTCTAAATACTACGAACAAAATGGGGGCAAGATTATTTACAGCAGACTGCGTAGTTATTCCAAACTCGCAGGCGAGCATTGTACTTTTTTGCGACAAACAAAACCACCTCTTTTTGCAGACTATAAAATTATACCAAGAATATATAAAAATGTCAAAACCTTGAAATATACAAAAAAAACTGATATAATTGATGTAAATTCAGCAAAATTTATGAGGTGAAAAATGATTAAGGATATAACTTCTTCAAAAAATCCTACATATAAGTTTATAAAATCATTGAAAATGAAAAAGGAACGCCAGAAAAATGGTATGTTCACGGTTGAGGGAATAAAGTCCGTAAAAGATGCTGTTGCGGCGAATTGCGATATTTTTTTGATTGCTGTATCGGATAAACTCAGAGAAGATTTTGACTTTGAGCAAGTTTACAGAATATCCGATAGTATTTTTGCACCTCTTTGCGACACAGATGCGCCACAGGGAGTAATTGCTGTTATAAAAATGCCCGAAAAGGTAAAAACAACGGAGACTAACCCTCTTTGCCTTTATTGCGACAGGGTGTCAGACCCTGGGAATATGGGCACAATAATACGGATTTGCGATGCCGTAGGAGCTGATTTGCTGCTGTCGCCAGGGTGTGCGGATATATATAGCCCAAAAACTGTTAGGGCGAGTATGGGTTCATTTTTTCATATAGACATAACGGAGAATATTACCTGTTCGGGTTTAGCTGATATGAAAAAGGATGGATATGCACTTTTTGCGGGAGCTTTGAAAGGTGATACGGCGGATTACAGAGAGAATGTTTATGGGAAAAAGACTGTAATTGTTGTTGGGAATGAGGCAAACGGTGTGTCGGAGGAAATACTTGAATTGTGTGATAAAAGCGTAAAAATTCCGATTTTTGGAAAAGCAGAGTCGCTTAATGTGGCAGTTGCAGCAGCGCTGATGCTGTATAAGGCGAAGGAAGTGCAGAAAATGGAGTAAAAGTTATTAAAAGTAATAGTAAAATTACAATATTTTAACATAAAATATTGACATAAGTAAACGGTTGTGATAAAATAATCAGGCAGTTGAATTTAGGGGTGTAGCTCAGTTGGTAGAGCAGCGGTCTCCAAA
>DMLG01000023.1 GCA_003453455.1 Clostridiales bacterium | reverse complement strand
TTTCCAAGACCTTGTTTTTTCCTGTGAATAAGACCTATTCCGTTTTTTACATCAAGCTCTGAAAACAGCTTTATACACTTGTCCTTGCCGATGTTCAGACATTCCGTTACCTCTTCTAATTTGAAGTAAATATATACCCTGTTTTCTTCATCAATCCAGCCGTTTTTTACCGACAGACACATTCTGTCAAGCAAAAGTCCGTACAGAACCTTTGCCTCAACAGATATTTTTGCAAACCGCTCATCTGTAAACAAAACTTTTGGAATACGATAGAAATTAAATTGTTCAGCCTCATTGCCGTAATAAAAATCAAAATTGCATTTCTCCATTATTCTCACTTCCTTCTTTTAACAAAAAAAGACAGCCCATATTTCATAGACTGTCTCCAAATATTTCATATCTTTTTTAATTCTATTATAATAGTTTGCTTTGATATGGCGTAAGACCTGTTCCAAAATCAGAACAAATCACTATGCGTTCCTGTTCTGGTAAGGTAATAAATTCTTTTTGTACCAATTGTACCATTGTATTAAACTCTTTTTGCACTTTTAAAATTTTTACCTAATTTCATTTTGTTATGTACCAATTTTGTACCAATTTTGCATTAAGATATAGAAAGTTATATAAACTTTTATGAAGAAACGAAAACCTCAAAACCGTTGATATATCTGGGTTTTATAGAATTTTACTAAGAGATATAAAGTTATATGAAATCGTCCATTTTATTCCTATTCCTAATTTCATATTTGTTTCTCCTTACTTATGGCGTTTTCTGTCAAGAAATATCCAATAACCTACACATATGACACTATAATTTCACATTTACCTGTGACGGAAGCCTCACCATCTTGTGCCGGTATGAAAATGCTGTCGCCTTTTTTAATATTCATCTCAAAATTTCCTAATTTAAGTTTTGCCTCTCCCGAAAGTACAACAACAGAACGGAAGCTGTCTTTACTAAGTTCTAACTCGCCATTTTCGGTACAATCCAATTTTTCAACCGTAAAATATTTGCATTTTGCAAGTATTTTATCACTTTCCGTCTTATAAGTTTTAGGAGGTTCCAGATTTGTCACATCAAGTGCCTTATCTATATGAAGCTCCCTTGCATTTCCGTTTTTATCGCGACGGTCATAATCATATACACGGTATGTCTTATTTGAGTTCTGCTGAACCTCGCAAATAAAAGCACCCTTTCCAATTGCGTGTATAGTGCCTGACTCTATGAAGAAAACATCTCCTTTCTTTATCTTAACTTTATTCAAGATTTCAAGAAGAGTATTGTTTTCAATTCGACTTTTAAACTCGTCTTTTGTGACCTGTTTTGAAAAGCCGTAATACAAAAATGCGTCCTCTTCGCAATCCACCACATACCACATCTCTGTTTTTCCGTATTCTCCCTCGTTTTTAAGCGCATACTCGTCTGAGGGATGTACTTGAATAGAAAGGTTATCGGCAGCGTCAATAAGTTTTATCAAAATCGGAAAAAACTCGAATTTTTCTGCATTTTTGCCTATACAACCGCTGTTTTTTGCTATATATTCGGTTAAAGTAAGTCCGTCAAACGCACCACCAGAAACAATGCTTTCGCCGTCCTTATGTGCAGATAGTTCCCAGCTTTCTGCCACTTTTTCCAAATCATTGCCTTTTCCAAATTCTTTTTTTAGCCTTGTTCCGCCCCAAATATAATCCTTGCATGCAGGTTTTAGTTTTATTGGTGATAAATCCATAAATATTCCTCTCAATTACACTATGTATTTAATGCTAAGCATCATATGTTACATCAGAAAAACTTTTTCCATTTTTTGTTTTATTATACCAAAAAACAGAATTAAAATCAATATATAAGTCTATTTTTATACTTGTAGTTTTAAGTGAGTTTAAAAAATACTATACACAGCGGCAATTTTATGATATAATACTTGAAGCAGAAAATTTCATAGAAATGAGGTTTTACTATGAGTAATAAAGTTTTAATTGTTGATGATGAAAAAAATATTGTTGAGCTTTCAAGGCTATATCTTGAAAAAGAGGGATTTAGCACAGTATGTGCCTATGACGGAGAGGAGGCACTGCGCCTTTTTGAAACTGAATCACCCGGGCTTATTATTCTTGATATTATGATACCGAAAAAAGACGGATGGCAGGTTTGCAAAGAGATACGAAAGACTTCACAAATCCCTATTATTATGCTGACCGCAAAATCCGACACTTTTGATAAGGTTTTGGGGTTGGAGCTGGGCGCTGACGACTATATGACAAAGCCATTTGAACCAAAAGAGCTTGTAGCAAGAGTAAAAGCGGTGCTACGGCGCAGCGAAACACAAAAAATAGATGATAAAAAAGAAGTTTCTTTTCCAAATCTTTCAATAAACATTGAAAATTATGAGCTTAAAATTAACGGTGAAACCGTTGACGCCCCACCAAAGGAAATCGAACTTTTATACTTCCTTGCGCAAAATCCAAACAGGGTTTATACAAGAGAACAGCTTTTAGATAAGGTTTGGGGATTTGATTACTTCGGTGATTCACGTACAGTTGATGTACATATAAAAAGACTCCGGCAAAAACTTGAAGCGGCTCACGAAAATTGGCAGCTTAAAACAGTTTGGGGCGTTGGATATAAATTTGAGGTTAAATGATGTTTAAAACTATTTTTCAAAAGCTTTTCTGGACAAGTACGGCTATAATTCTCGTTGTTGTCACTCTCATTTCAGTTTCTATGCTGGGACTTCTAAATAACTATGTACTTCACGAGCGTATGCATTATTCAAAGAGTGCGGCAGAAAGTATTGAATACCTGACTACCGAAGTTGCTATGCAAACTGATGATTCAAGACTTAAAATGGCGTATAATTCCACTCTCGCCTCCTGGTCGATGATAATAGGCGCCGATATAACTGTCATCAATACGGAAAAAACGGTTTTTTCTGCAACTGATAATACTGAAACTGTACCCGATTATATCATAAATACTGTACTTTCAGGAGATACTGTAAATAAATTTATAAGGGATTCTAAAAGAAATCTGCACCGAAATATAATCGGCATACCCATTATTTATCATAATAAGGTATTAGGCGGAATTTTCTTCTTCTTCCCCCCAAATATTATGAAGAGTACCATACAGGAATTTTCACACATAATATTTATTTCGCTGGTAATAGCAATCATTATAGCAATGATTCTAATATATTTGAGCTCGCGCTCCTTTTCAAAACCCCTTAAAGAAATAAATGACGCAGTTCTTGAAATAGCATCAGGTAAATTTGATAAGCGCGTCAGCGTTTCCGCCGCAGATGAAATTGCACAGCTTGCTTCAAGCTTTAACTATATGGCTGATTCTTTGGAGCATTTGGAAGAAATGCGCGCAAGCTTTATATCGGATGTATCCCACGAGCTTAGAACGCCTATGACATCGATATCAGGCTTTATATCGGGCATTTTAGACGGCACAATCCCAAAGGAACGCGAAAATGAGTATTTGAAGCTTGTTTTAGATGAAACCACAAGACTTTCGAGGCTTACAAACGAAATGTTTGAAATGACAAAAATGTCTTCACGCGGCTATAAGCTTTCCATAAAAAGATTTGATTTTGCAGAGACAATCCGGCTTTGCATAATAGCCGCAGAAAAGGAAATTGATGCAAAAGGTCTTGACCTTTCGGTTGATTTTGAGGCGGAAAATATTTATGTTTTTGCAGAACCTGATTCAATAAAGCGTGTAATAATCAATCTTTTAGATAATGCTATAAAGTATAGTTTTGAGAATTCAACAATAGAAATAAAAGTTTTTTCTGACAGCGAGCATATTATTTTTGAAATTTCAAACATAGGGACTGGCATAGACGAGGCAGATTTGCCGTATATTTTTGATAGGTTCTATAAAACCGATAAATCACGAAACCGAGAAAATGTGGGAGCAGGTTTAGGGCTTTCCTTTGTGAAAAATATACTTAATCTTCACTCACAGCAAATAAATGTAAAAAGCGTAAAAACGGGTAATTCATCAAGAAAAACGACCTTTTCCTTTACTCTTGAAAAGGCGTAGAAAGGAGCAATTTTTATGGATTTTGATGTAATTATTATAGGGGCAGGACCGGCAGGTCTTACCGCAGCGCTATACCTTGGAAGAGCGAATTTAAAAACATTGATTTTGGAATCCACAGGCTGCGGCGGACAATTAAACTATACCTATGAAGTTGACAATTTCCCCGGATTTTTCGGAAAAGGCGCTGAGCTCGCAGAAAAAATGCGTACTCAGTCACTTAAATTCGGAGGTGTGCTCTCCTCTGAAAAATCGCTTGAAATAAAAGTTTTGGAAGACGGCACAAAAATCGTAAAAACCCGAAAAAATGAGTACCGTGCAAAGGCAATTATTATTGCAACGGGTGCAAGTCCGCGCCTTTTGGGTGCTGATGGAGAGGAGCAGTTTAAGGGGGTCGGTGTTTCCTACTGCGCAACCTGCGACGGAGCATTTTTCAAGGACAAAACAGTTCTTGTTGCAGGTGGCGGAAATACCGCTTTTGAAGACGCACTTTATCTTTCAAAATTCTGTAAGGCAGTTTATCTCATTCATCGCCGCGATAAATTCCGTGCAAGTGCGAATTTGGTCGAAAAGGTTAAAGGAAATCCTAAAATAATAGTGAGAACGAATGAGATAATTGAAAAAATCCAGGGCGAAAAAATGGTTAATTCGGTAGTTTTAAAAAACACCATATCTTCTGAAAATTCCGTCTTGGATACCTCCGCTGTTTTTGTTGCGGCAGGGCGTATTCCGAACAGCGCCATTTTCAAAGACTTTTTGGAACTTGATAGCAGCGGATATATAGTAACCGATGAAAATATGCGAACAAATATAAACGGCATTTATGCCGTTGGAGATGTGCGTACAACACCGCTTCGGCAGATAATTACAGCGGCCGCAGACGGCGCAATTGCTGCAAATGACATTTCGCTAAACATTTAAAAAAGTGATGGAAAATCCATCACTTTTTTAAATTAGCATACCGCCGTTTACTCCAAAAACCTGCCCTGTTATATAGTTTGCGTTATCGCTTGCTAAGAAAAACACTGTCTTTGCGATATCTTCGGGAGTTCCTATTCGGTTTAGCGGAATTTCCTCCGTCAAAGCTTGCAAATCTTCACCTGTTAAATGAGCGTTCATATCGGTTTTAATAACCCCCGGTGCAACGCAGTTGACCTGAATACCGGATAATCCCAATTCCTTTGCCAATGCCTTTGTAAAGCCGATTTGCGCCGCTTTTGAGGCTGAATAATGCACCTCGCACGAGCCGCCCGTCTGTCCCCAAATTGACGAAATATTTATTATTTTCCCTTTTTTACTAAAAAGCATATCAGAAAGAGCCTGTTTTGACATCAAAAATGCACTTTTCACATTCACTTGGAAGATTTTGTCCCAATCTTCCTCTGTAATATCTGCAAAGGGTTTTATCTCTGAAATACCCGCATTATTCACTAAAACATTGGTTTTTCCGTACTTTCTGACAACATCAAAAACGCTTGATACGCCTTCTTTTTTTGATACATCTGCTTTTATGATTATGGCACCTGTACTTTTTTGGAATTCTTGTGCAACTATATCATTTTTTTCGTAAACGGCAAAAACCCTGTCGCCGTTTTCTATAAATTCACGGCTGATACTTGCTCCTATCCCCCGCGTTCCGCCTGTTACTATTACATTTCTCAAAGGGCTCACTCCTTTTCTTATGCCTGTCATTATATCATACCAGAACTAAAACATCAAGCAAAAAGCTCCGACAAATAAATCGGAGCTTTTATGTTCATTATACAAGTTCAAGAATTGCCATTGGGGCTGCGTCGCCGCGGCGAGGCCCTGTTTGCATTATTCTTGTATATCCGCCGTTTCTTTCAGCATACTTTGGAGCAATTTCAGCAAAAAGTTTCGTTACAACATCTTCTTTTGTGATAAATTCCAAAGCTTGACGGCGAGAGTGCAGAGTGTTTGCCTTACCGAGAGTAATCATCTTTTCAGCCAAACTCTGTGTTTCTTTTGCTCTTGTTAATGTAGTTTCAATTCTTCCTGTTTCCAAAAAGCTTGTTACCAAATTTCTGAGTAGCGCTTTTCTTTGGTCAGTTGGAAGATTTAGCTTTCTTGTTCCCATTAACAATCCCTCCTTTTCATCAGGCAATTATTCTTCTTCCTCCCTTAGGGCTAACCCTAAGGAATGCAATTTATTCTTAACTTCATCAAGCGATTTGCGTCCCAAATTTCTGACTTTCATCATTTCTTCTTCGGTACGGTTTGCAAGGTCTTCAACTGTATTGATGCTTGCACGCTTTAAGCAGTTATATGAACGGACTGAAAGCTCTAAGTCTTCAATGGTCATTTCCAAAACCTTTTCCTTTTTGCTTTCTTCCTTTTCCTTTACGATTTCCGTATTCTTTGCCTCTTCTGAAAGGTCAACGAAAAGCGTCAAAAGGTCATTCATTATCTTGGCAGCAAGGCTTACCGCCTCATCAGGTTTTGTAGTGCTATTGGTTGAGACCTCAACCGTCAGCTTCTCCCTGTCAATATTGCTGCCTACTCTTGTATTTTCAACAGTATAGTTCACCTTCTTAACAGGAGTAAATATCGCATCTACGGGTATTACTCCCACAGGCAACCCTAATATCTGCTTATTCTTATCAGCCGAGATATAGCCTCTGCCCTTTGCAACGGTTATTTCCATATACAATTTAGCATCTTCGTTAAGCGTTGCTATGTGCAAATCGGGATTAAATATTTCAACCTCTGAATCGGTCTTTATATCTCCTGCGGTAATTTCACCAGCACCATGTGCCTCGATATATACTGTTTTAGGCTCATCAGAATATAACTTTATTGCAAGCTTCTTGATGTTCAGGATAATCTCCGGAACATCTTCTTTAACTCCCGGAATTGTCGAAAATTCGTGCTGAACACCATCAATTTTAATTGATGTTGCAGCAGCTCCCGGGAGAGATGAAAGCAATATCCTGCGCAAAGAATTTCCTATTGTTGTTGCATATCCGCGCTCTAAGGGAGATACCTCAAATATGCCAAAATCCTCTGTCAGTTTTTTACATTCTATATTGGGCTTTTCCATTTCTATCATTGTATCGGACCCTCCTTCATATATTCAATTATTACTTTTCCGAGGGTAAAACATTGATTACTTAGAATACAATTCGACAATCAAGTGCTCCTCAACCTCGTAATCAATATCGTCACGAGCAGGAAGTGCTATAACCTTACCTTGCTTAGTATTCTTATCCATGTCTAACCACTTTGGTACGACCCTTGCCGCATTTGCCTCTGCGATTTCCTGTGTTCTTGCAGATGCCTTGCTCTTTTCAGTAAGTGCAATCACATCACCTGCTTTTACAAGATATGACGGGATATCAACCTTTTTACCGTTTACAAGGATATGTCCGTGGTTTACGATTTGTCTTGCTTCTCTTCTTGTGTTTGCAAGGCAAAGTCTGAATACAACATTGTCAAGTCTTGTTTCAAGAATTGATAATAATTCCTCACCTGTTATACCGTGCTTTTTGGTAGCCATAACATAGTACTGTCTGAACTGCTTTTCCAAAACGCCGTATATAAACTTAACCTTTTGCTTTTCTGTAAGCTGCAAGCCGTATTCGGATTGCTTTTTTCTGCCTTTTGCGGGGTTCTTTTTAGAACTTTTATGAACTCCCATAACAGCAGGTTCTATTCCCAATGTTCTGCATCTTTTGAGAACTGGTTGCATATTTCTTGCCATCTTCTATTTCCTCCTTTATCAGACTCTTCTTCTCTTAGGCGGTCTGCATCCGTTATGAGGAATAGGAGTTACATCCTTAATCATCGTAACTTCAAGACCTGCTGCTTGAAGTGCTCTTATTGCAGCTTCTCTGCCTGCTCCGGGGCCTTTTACATAAACTTCAACAGTTTTAAGTCCGTGCTCCATTGCAGCTTTTGCTGCCGTTTCTGCCGCAGTTTGCGCAGCAAACGGAGTACTCTTTTTAGATCCGCGGAAGCCTAAGCCACCGGCACTTGCCCATGAAAGCGCATTACCGTTTACATCGGTAATGGTAACGATTGTGTTATTAAAAGATGAGCGGATATGTGCTGCTCCTCTTTCGATGTTCTTTTTAACTCTCTTTGTACGAGTAGTTTTTCTTGCTACTTTTGCCATTGCTTAGTCCCCCCTTTACTTCTTCTTATTTGCCATTGTTCTTGCAGGACCTTTTCTGGTTCTTGCATTATTCTTAGTGTTCTGTCCTCTTACAGGAAGACCTTTTCTGTGTCTTACACCCCTGTAACAGCCAATTTCCATAAGTCTTTTAATATCAAGAGAAATTTGTGTTTTGAGTTCACCCTCAACAGTATAGTTACTGATTGATTCTCTTAACTTGCTTACCTCTTCCTCTGTTAAATCCTTAACTCTTGTATCAGGATTTATGCCGTTTTCTTTCAGCAATTTCTGTGATGTTTTAAGACCGATACCGTAAATATAGGTTAATCCGATTTCAACTCGTTTCTCCCTCGGTAAGTCAACACCTGCAATTCTTGCCATTTTTACACCTCCATTAAATAAATCTCACAATTTTTAATTTTTTTGGGATACTATCCGCATAATTGTGATAACCAAACACATACATTTGATTTCATTTAAAAGCATGGATACATTTTGTCCAAGTTAAAATCAACCCTGTTTTTGCTTATGTTT
>DMLG01000121.1 GCA_003453455.1 Clostridiales bacterium | reverse complement strand
CAATACAAAACAAATCGGCTGTATCTTGGAATCATTTCTATATTCGCTGCCATCGCGGAAATGTTCATTTCGGGCGTTAGTACGGTATCTGTATTTGGTGCAATCAAGGATGTTTTCGGTACATTGGTTGTTGTTGTTTTGCTCGTAGCATTTATCAGAAATCTTCCGAAAAAGTTGGGTGCAGATTTTGATACATTACTTGACATTGCTTTGGAAGATTGGGTTGAAACACACAAGAATATGATTTCATTAAAAGATCCACGCAATAAAAGAGATATTTATATCAAAACAGATGTTAATAATTTTTTTGGCGCCGGAAAAACAGGAATGGGACGATTTGCTCTGATTGAAAAGCAAAATAGCGCCTTGAAAATATCATTTAGCCTTAATAAGTCTTTGTTTTTTGGTCACAATGGTGAAAAAGAAGATATTGCTACACTATTAAAACCCTTGGGCGAAAAATTTCAATTATTTGCACAAACAAAATATAAAGATATTGCTAGCGTAAAATATGAAGTGTCAAAATCAAATCTGATATTACTCTTAAACGATTCAATAAACACAGATAAAGATGTGAAAGCAATTATGATCATAATTGATGATATGTATGAAGCGTTTTTAGTAATGGCAAGTAGAGAAGCATGAAAATATCAATCATCCGCGGTCAAAATCAGATCGGCGGTTCTATCATTGAAGTAAGTACTGATAGTACGAGAATAATACTTGATATTGGAATAAATCTAATCGAAGATTCTCCAATCGACGTACCGCAGATTGACGGCTTGTTTTGCGGAGCAAAGAATGTTGATGCTGTATTTATTTCACATTATCATGCAGACCATATGGGGCTTGTCAATCATTTGTTGCCGGAAATACCGGTTTACATGGGTGCGAAAGCATACCGTGTTCTTTCTGCATCTGCTGATTACAGAGGTACACATTTGGGCTTTTACCCGGAGTATTTAATTGATAAAAAAACAGTTGTAATCGACGATATGTGTATTACTCCGTATAAGTGTGACCATTCGGCATTTGATTCCTACATGTTTCTTATCAAGTGCGGAGAGAAAACAGTGTTATATACCGGAGATTTTCGTGCGAACGGACGCCATGATTTCATGGATTTGTTGCAATCGCTTCCCGAAGTAGATGCCGTAATTATCGAGGGTACAATGCTTTCGCGTGATGATACAACGAAAAACATTGAAGAAGAATTTTTGGAGAAGATTGCTACCAGTTATCTTCGGCGGCATAATGGTCCCGCGTTTATCATGATGTCAGCACAAAATATTGATCGCATTAAAACTGCATATGAGGTTGCAAAAATAACAAACCGTCTGTTTTTGGAGGATATTTATACTGCCGATATTACCGTTGCCTCAGATTATGACTTGCCTGTTCCGGATAAGAAAAACGGAATTCGTGTTTTTAGTACTGGAGGAGATAAGCAATATGCAAAATTGCAGAAATACAAAGAAGCGAAAATCGGAAAATATGAAATTGCAAAGAAACCATTTTTGATGTGCATCCGTCAATCTATGAAAAACTATCTTGAAAAGTTGAGTGATATGATTCCATTTGATGATGGAGTACTTTTTTACGCAATGTGGAAGGGATATATGGAGCAACCTGAAATGGAAACTTTTCTTCACTTTATGAGACAAAAGGGCATAAAAATACATATTCTTCATACAAGCGGTCACGCAGACCCCCAAACAATAGATGCGCTTATAAAGGATGTTACACCAAAAATAATCATTCCGGTTCATACAGAAAACGCACAATGGTTTGAACGCTATAAAAATATAAGCTACGTCTGCTATGATAAAGAAATAATCATATAGTATTATTGTTGTATGTTCCTTTTTATTCCAAACAGAAGTGATCACAACCATAACAAAAATCCGAACCCCATACCAATCGGTACAAGGTTCGGATTTTTACTGTTTGGTGCGGATAACAGGACTTGAACCTGCATGAAATTGCTTTCACATGGACCTGAACCATGCGCGTCTGCCAATTCCGCCATATCCGCACATAAAAACCAACGAGTTCTATTATAGACTAAATACGAGTTTTTGTCAATATTTTTCTAATTATTAAAATGCTTTTTTACTGCTTTAAAAGTTTTATCACTTATGTAATGTTCAATTTTGCAGGCATCATCTGTTGCAGTCTTTTCATCAACTCCCAAGGATACAAACATTTTGGTGAGTGTTGTGTGTCTATCGTAAATTTCCTTTGCTTTTTTTCTTCCTTTTTCCGTGAGAACTATGCCGTCACGGTAATTTTCCTTTATATAGCCATCTTCTTTTAACAGTCCCATAGCTCGGCTAACAGACGGCTTTGAATATCCCATATATTCACTAATATCTATTGAACGCACCGTTCCACCTTTTTGCGAGAGCAAAAGTATCGTTTCAAGATACATTTCCTTAGATTCGTTGGCAGCCATATTTATACCCCCAAAACAGTTTATGCCATAATTATACCATCTTCTTTACAAAAAATCAAGCAGAAGTAATAAAATGCACAGATTAATAGGTTAGCGCACACTAACTTGTTGTGCGATTGTTACAAAATTATATTGCTACAATAAAAAACAGTTGACAAGTTAGCGTGGGGTAACTATAATATAATATGAAGTTAACTATTGCTAACTCGTGGAAATAAATATATAAAGAGGCGATTTTATGATTCCCATAAGCTTTGCGGACATTGGAAAAGAATGCGTAATAAAAAAGATTGGAGGAAGCCCTGAGGTAAAAAAGCATCTTGAAAATTTAGGGTTTACAATCGGAGGAAATGCTACTGTTATCAGCACTCTTGGAGGAAATGTTATTGTTAAAGTAAAGGAATCTCGTGTTGCGATTGATTCTGGTATGGCAAATAAAATTTTAATATAAAAGAGGGGGAGAAAATGAAAACTTTAAAAGATGTAAAGGTTGGAGAAGAGGTACAGGTAGTAAAGCTTACAGGCGAAGGCGCTGTGAAGAGGCGTATTATGGATATGGGCGTTACCAAAGGCACTAAAATTTATGTAAGAAAAGTTGCACCGCTTGGCGACCCTATTGAAGTTACCGTGCGAGGATATGAGCTTTCTTTAAGGAAGCAGGATGCACAGATGATTTGTGTAGAATAATTTTGTTGAAGAGTTGTTAGCTTTTGCTAACTGAGGAGGATAAAAATGAGTATTAAAATTGCACTTGCAGGAAATCCGAACAGTGGAAAAACAACGCTGTTTAATGCGCTTACAGGATCAAATCAGTTTGTGGGAAACTGGCCTGGGGTTACGGTTGAGAAAAAAGAAGGAAAACTAAAAAAACATAGTGATGTGACGATTACAGACCTTCCTGGTATCTATTCGCTTTCGCCGTACACTCTTGAAGAGGTTGTTGCGAGAAACTATTTGATTGATGAAAAGCCGGATAGCATACTAAACATTGTTGACGGAACAAATATCGAGAGAAATCTGTACTTGACTACACAGCTTATTGAGCTTGGCATACCTGTCGTAGTTGCCGTAAATATGATAGACGTGGTAAAAAAGAACGGGGATAAGCTTGATACCAAGATGCTTGAAAAGAGACTTGGATGTAAAGTTGTAGAAATCTCTGCATTAAAGGGAACCGGAATAACGGTTGCGGCAGAAGAGGCAATAAATGCAGCCCAAAATGGCAAAATTGTGCCGCCGCATGCATTTTCGGGACCTGTTGAACACGCGATAGCGCATATTGAGGAGGCTGTTCTTCATAATATGCCGCAAACTGCTCAAAGGTGGTATGCAATAAAGGTTTTTGAGCGTGATGAAAAGATTATAAAGAAGCTGAAAATTGACGAAAAGACGCTTGCACATATTGAAGAAGACATAAAAGCAGCTGAAAATGAGCTCGATGATGATGCGGAAAGTATTATCACAAACGAAAGATATATACATATTGCTGAAATTATCAAGACTTGCTACAAGAAAAAGGACGCAGGCAAGCTCTCGAACTCTGATAAAATAGACAAAATTGTAACAAATAGATGGCTTGGACTTCCGATTTTTGCGATTGTTATGTATCTTGTATATTATATTTCTATGGTTGGAATAGGCGCAGCTTCCACCGATTGGGCAAATGACGGGCTTTTTGGCGACGGATGGCATCTGTTCGGAATAGGGAGTG
>DMLG01000022.1 GCA_003453455.1 Clostridiales bacterium | reverse complement strand
GGGTGACGATGAATATTCATCCCGGGACCTAAAAGCGCATCAATTCTGTAAGCTGCAAGTTCTATCCCCTCATAGACAAACAATTCATATATCAAATCCAAATTCCATGTTGATGCAAGAAGTGTACCTATCGGCAAACTTGTAGCCTTTGCGCCGCTATCCATTCTTATCCCGGAGGGTCCGTCAGTTCCGCAAAGTGCCGGTATTCCAAAATTCAAAAGATTGTCGGTAACTCCACCAAAGGCACAGCCTGTTCCTGGCGTAACCTTGGGGCTTGACATACCTTCTCCGCGTGTAATACAGCACAAATCCTTATCCGAAAATTGCGCTATAAATTCGTTTAAATCTGCCCTCTTCTCTTTTACATCAATAAGTTTTATACCTCTATCACCGGTATATGGGATTTCTTTTGGAATTCTTCTTGAAGATTCAAGGTCAAATCTGCCTACTGCTACATTTTCATAAGCTATTTCAAATCCATTTTCTGTCTTTTTAGGTTTTATACGCTTAAACTCTCTTGAAGGCAACATTTTGTTTCCTGTTATACTAACAATCTTCAATTCTTCCCGCGTATATGTGCCAACAAGCTCTGCCGCTTTTACATCAATTCCCGCATAAATCCTGTATTCACCGCTTTCTAAGACATACGCGCCTTTCTTTTCATCAAAAGCCGACATCTGAGATATCTTAATTATCACGGTTTTTGTTTCTTCTTCGCCGATATCAAGTTCTTTTGTTTTAAAAAATCCGCAAAGTTCACGGCTTGGTCTTCCAAGAGTCCCTTGCGGTGCTTCAAAATACACTTGAACAGTTTCCTTGCCCTTAAAGTTGCCTACATTTTTAACGCTTGCACTAACTTTAATTTCCTCTTCTGCTACTTCGCAATTATAGCTGATTTCAAATTGCGTATACGAAAGACCAAATCCAAACGGATATATCACCTTATCCTTCTTAAAAGTCTCAAAATAACGATATCCGACATATATATCTTCCTCATACACACATTCTTCGTCATTTGCAAAGTTGTTGTATGACGGATAGTCTGAAAGACTTCGGGCAATGGTATCGGTGAGTTTTCCCGAAGGCGAAACCTTGCCCGTGATTACATCCGCTGCGGCATTTCCGCCTTCCTGACCGCCATGCCAAATATACATTACCGATTTAATCCCGTACTTTTCTACCCAACTCATATCGATAATGTTCCCCACATTAAGAACGACAGCAACTTCCGAAAACTCTTCCGTTACAGCTTTTAACATAGCCTCTTCGCCCTCAGATAAAAGCCAGCTTCCTGCTTCTTCTCTATTGTCTCGGCTCTCGCCTGCGGTTCTTCCTATTACAACAACGGCCTTTTGGGAAAACCTTCTTGCCTTTTTAACCACCTCGTGTGTTAGCGGCATTTCCTTTTGTGACCAAGGCTGTGCCCATCCTGTGCCTTCA
This sequence comes from Clostridiales bacterium, assembly GCA_003453455.1. GTDB lineage: Bacteria > Bacillota > Clostridia > UBA1381 > UBA1381 > UBA1738. The sequence continues at coordinate 1,780 of DMLG01000022.1, read as the reverse complement.
TCATATGGATTTTCTGATACCCAGCTTTTATAAAGGTTTGCAAGTTCCATATTTACATTTACCATTCCGCCGGCTTTAAGCGAATCAATAATGTTTGTTGTATATAAAACATTTACAAGTCCGCCTGAACCAGTTCCGCTTTTGTAGTAGTCAATCTGACATCTTCCAAATACCGACACATTCTCATTTGAAATCGGCAAAACACCGTCATTTTTAAGAAGAACACAGCCCTCAGCTGCCGCTTTTCGGCAAAGCGGAATAAGTTCCGGAACAGGAGTTTTTTTCAAATTCTCCAGATTATATCCTCTTACTGTTTTCATTTCATTCACCGCTAAAACTCCCATATAACAGGCTTATTTTCATACCATGCGAGCATATTGTTTACAAGCAGATTCCAGTTTTGAAATCCCGGATTATTTACACCTTCTCCGCTATCAGGGTCATAATATTCGTGAAGCACTCCGTTCTTCTCCAAGTCCTGTCCAAATAGCATAACTGTTTTCTCAACCAAATCTCGCGCTTCTTTATCAAATCCGCAATTTACAAGTCCCTTAAAGCACATATAATTCGATATTCCCCATATTGGCCCTAACCAGCATGACGGATTACCGGATTTTTCTATCGTATACATCTTTTCAAGTCTTGATAAGGTGCGTATACCATATTTTGCGCAGAAAGTTTTCTCGTTTTCAAGATTCTCTCTTACAACTCTTTCTGCTTTTTCATCATCTGCTATACCTGCCCAAAGAGCCATAAACCCGCTCCAAACATCAATCCTCTGAATTAGGCAGTCCCAGCTTCTCGGCATACCGCTATGAACATCAAATTCTCTTTCACGAGGCAGCAGATTTAAATCAGCACTGAAATAGAATCCGCATTTTTCGTCCCACAAATTTTCATTCACCGCTTTTTTTAAGCTTTTCGCCTCTGCGCAGTAATCAACCGACTTATGTCCTAAAATGTCGCCTAAAAAATCCATTGCAAGAAGCTCTTTATATAGCATACAGTTAAGATATATCGATGCAGAGCTTCCGTCTGGACGATAAAAGGTGCATGGGTCATTATCAACACCTATCGCCCAGTCATTTATAAAGAAGAACAGTCCTGTTTCTTTATGTTTGCAATTCTGCAAATAATAAGCCATATATCGTTCTATCGTACCCCAAACAGATTTTACCCATTCAAAGTCTCCGTCATTTTCTCTTACGATAAATGCTGTGTGCTGTGCAAGACAGGGCTTATGAGTATTAGTTTTTTCCTGTCTGAAAACGCTTATAGGCCTATCAGCATATATTGAAATCGGCATTTTACCGTTATCCAAAGTATGGCTTACAAAGTTATATATACAGCCCTTTTCATACTCAAATATCTCTTTTGGGCTTGTTCCGTTTTCAAGCATTATCTGGCGAACAGCAATATCAGTAAGCCAGCTGTCCCAATCCCAAAGGGAATTTGAATAACTGCTACCCGGAACTATAAACGGATATTTTAGTTGCCCTTGTGGCATTCTTGTCATTTTTAAATAATTATTTTTTGAATATTCTCTTATTAGTCTGGTAAATTTTTGCATCGGGTACTACCTCATATAAAATGCGAAATTTATATCTTTTTCTGAAAGTCTATACTTTTCCAAAAGTGCCGGACCGCAGGAATTTGAACCAAGTCCTGAGTCTTTATAATCAATTCTGATAACAGTTGAATCGGATTTCACAAGCTCATCTGTATGCATAGCAGAGGCAATAGCTTTTGCCGTATAATGCGAAACATTTATTTCCATTTG
>DMLG01000014.1 GCA_003453455.1 Clostridiales bacterium | reverse complement strand
TCTCTCTGACCGATGGGGGATAGCCCTTGGTCTTGATCTCGCTTTTCATAAAATCAAAGATCTGTTTTTGCTTTGAACTAAGTGGTTTTCTTTCCATTATACACCCTCCGTAATGTGCAGCGTCTAAACACTGTTTTTAAAAAAGAATTTCATAATTTGTCAAGCTGAAAATTTGATGGTTGCTTATCAAGTACCAAAAAATTCCCTTAATGTGATTATAGCATAAGAAAATCAAAAAATCAAACACTTGTTTTGAAAATTTGTTCGATTTTAGTGTTGACAAATCGAACAAACGGTTGTATTATAAACACACGTTCGAAACAAATGTTCGTTTCATCAAACGAAGTCACTTATAGCCATTCACATTCTTTAAGGGAGGTAAAAACCATGACGATCACAGCAAAAAAAATCATTCTTACAGCAGCCATAATTTTAACGCTCATTCTTATAATGGGATGCATAATCGTTTACGCAAAAACGCCGTCTCAGGGCGCTTCGCAAAGCAGGCCCAAGTATTTCACAAGCTACGAGATCAAAGCCGGCGACACGCTTAGCGGCATCGCAAAACAGTTCATCACAAGCGAATATTCATCAGCAGATGAATACATATCAGAAGTCAGATCCATAAACGGTTTTACCGGTGACACATTATATGCAGGTGCGTACCTGGTTTTACCGTATTATGCAGATAAAACATGATCGCCTGTGAATCTGATGAATTTCATCATTTGGATCATGAAAAAAAATCTCTGTGCATGCACAGGGATTTTTTCATATTTTATTCGATATTTATTCAGCGCCAATATGCGTAAAACGCCTTATTTATAAGGCTGAAAAGGCAAAACAGCAGTGTTTTTCCTATACACATCTTTTCGTTAAATTACGATTTAACGAAAAGATTGTTGATATTTAAAAGCAGGTGTGCTATAATATGCCTTGAAGGCTTTCAGAGCCTGTTATATGGTTTTATGATCATTTTTAATGATAATCATTTATAGATCAGTTTTAATAATATTTTTTATGAGGTGTGCCATGGCAAAAAATTCCGAATACAACCGTGAGCTTCGCGCAAAAAGACTCGATAAATTAAAGGAACTTCAGCAGGTCTTGCCAAGTTATGTGCAGCCGTACCTTGACGGTATGCGTGTCGGCTATCAGCCAAATACACTGGTTGCATATGCGCGCGACCTGATCACATTTTTTGAATATTTAAAGGAAATGAATCCTTCATTTAAAGATCTTGAGATCAAGCAGATTCCGCTTGAGATCCTTGATGAGCTCAGCATTCAGGACATCATCGAATACAAAAATTATCTGTCATACAATAACGGCGAGAACAAACATTCGAACCAGGCATCATCGATTGAAAGGCGCCTTGCGCCGCTTCGTGGTTTTTATGTGCTTGCAAACGATATGGGCTTTTTGCATAACAATCCCACAATAAGCGAGATCGGCCAAAAACGTAACAAAGCAAACAAAAAAGAAATTGTATACATGGCGCCGGATGAAGTGCACAGGTTCCTTGATGTGACCGAAAATACAAGATTTGATTCGGATCGTCAGAAAAAATATGTCTCAAACCTGAAGGAAAGAGATACTGCCCTGCTTACTCTCCTTCTAAATACCGGAATCCGTGTCTCCGAATGCGTCGGAATAGACCTTTCAGACCTCAATTTTAACGAAAACTCCGTAAAAGTCTTCAGAAAAGGCGGTTACGACCAGACCGTGTATTTTAACGAGCGCACAGCTGAGCCTTTAAAGACATATATCGACGGAGAACGCAAAAAATACTGTGATTCGGACACAGAAAAAGCCCTTTTCCTAAGCTCACAGAAAAAACGCATACAGGTGCGTTCCGTCGAATATATGGTGAAAAAATATGCCGCTCAGGCCCTTCCCGGAAAGAAATTAACGCCGCATAAGATGCGTTCCACATACGGTACCGCATTATACGACGAAACATCCGATATAAGACTTGTTGCAGACGTTTTGGGCCATGAGGACGTCACAACGACCGCAAGGCATTATGCCTCCATGAAAGAAAGACACCGCAAGGAAGCCGGCACAATGGATCTTTATCAGGATACGCCTAAAAAATGAAACTAAAGGGGCTGTAAAAAAACAGCCCCTTTTAAACATTTATAATCCTTTCACATTGATCCAGCAAGCCGGACGAACACCAATTTCTATATCGTTTACAGCATATCCTTCGGTATCGATCGAGCCGTCAGCGTGCACAAATGCCGCCATTTTTGTGGTTTTTCCGGGCGATCTGAGCCAATACCATCCGTTTCCGGAATACCAGTCCCATTCGCTTGTAAATACACCCTTGGCCTTTGCATAAGCCGTGGACTTAGCTGCACGGGTCTTACTGCCTACACAGTCACACTCCTCATCCTCATCATAATAAACAAAATTCTTATAATATTTATTGGCCTCATCAATGCTTAAAATGAACAACTTGTCCTTTGTTTTGCTGCCACCACTGATTCCGTACTCCGCATTCTTAGCGTTTGTAATTGTTTTCTTCAGTATTTTTGTCTTTTCATCCGCCGAAAAAGCCGTTTTATAAAATGTTCCGTTAAGCCAGGTCCTTAGTGAACTTGTCTCCCAGGTAACGGCGGTTTTCTTCGTATTATATGTTTTGCAATCCAGTACATATTTGCTGACTATAAACGCCTCGCCGCCTTTTACTTCAAGCACATCCCATTTGATAGGTTTTGCGGTGCCTTTTTTTGTATACGCATATGTTCCAAGTGTAATTGTGTCACCGGCTTTTAATCTCGTAAAGCTTTTGTCAAACCTTGTAAACATCGCGGCAGCTTCCGCTCTGGTAAGTTTTCCCTTGGGATTGAGGCCCGAATCCTTTCCAATATATCCTCTTTTGTAAGCCCATGCAACTGCTGTCTTTGCATATTCATCAACCTGATTGGCATCGGACTTATCGGTATAATTTCCTGAAACAGTCACTACCGGACTCACACAGATATAGTCCGCATAACCTTTAAGCATCATGCACATATCCTGTCTGGTGATGTTAGTGTCGGGATAAAATTTGCCATTGCTGTCCGCTACAGCAATACCTGCCTGCATAGCCCAGGATATAGCCTCGCTGTACCACTTGCCTGCAGGGACATCATTAAACACATTTTTTTTGACCTTAGAGACCTCTTCCTCGCTAAGCCTGTAAAGTACAGTTATTACCATCGCTCTGGTGAGATTGGCATTCGGGCCGAACTTTGTATCGGAAAGTCCTGTCATCATTCCTTTTTCAAAGACATATTGCACGTATTCATAATACCAAGATTTGCTTGATACATCCGTGAATTTCATCTTGCCGGCGGCATATGTATCAGTGTGCAAAAAAGTTACCGAAGCAAACGCGATGATAACCGCAAGAACTAATGAAATTATACCTTGTTTTCTTTTCATACTGCCCTCCATTTTTCCAATATAATTACAGTAAAACTACTGCTTCCGGGATATAAATATATGCCTTCTGCGACTGATTTAAAAACCAATATTAGATTAGTCGTATTTTTGCATTCTGTCAATACTGATCTAACATGTTAGTATTAATTTCTTTAATATCATATAATACATCCTGGCACAAATCATGTGATCAGCTTTTCCACAAGCTCCTTCTTCGAATCCTTATAGACCATGTAGCTGCTGATTATAGGCGTATCGAAATCAATCAGCGAAAGCTCTCGCAGCTTTTCCTCACGTATGTAGGTGTCCGCCATGTCCTTGGGCAAAAATGTGTAATTATCCTGCCCTATCAGGTACGGCACTATCTTCATACAGTCGTCGATCTCAAGCTCAAACTGATGAAAGCGCGGAAAAAGGCCGCGGATGAACTTTCCCACATCCTGCAACGCAAAGTTGCACATAAGGTAGTTTTCCTCTATTAGCTGTTCCCGGGTGATACCCTTCGGGAAGCGATCGTTGTTTATGTCGGTCACCAGCACCAGCTT
>DMLG01000136.1 GCA_003453455.1 Clostridiales bacterium | reverse complement strand
TCAAAAGTTTGCCTTTTTTAACCTTTCCTACTCCTTTTATTCCATCAAGTTCAGATTTTGTCAAATGCTCACTTCGTTTTTTTCTGTGATAGCCTATTGCCGCACGATGCACCTCATCCTGCACATTTGTTATAAATTTAAATATTAAATCAGTCGGCAAAAGTGAGATTTCCCCATCTTTTGACAATAGTCCGCGGGTCCTGTGACGGTTATCCTTCACCATGCCGAAAACAGGTATTTCCAAATCCATAGTTTCCATAATCTGCGAAACCGCAGACATATGCCCCTTTCCTCCATCTAATAAAATGAGGTCGGGATATGGGAGAAATTTTGCGTTTTCTTCCAAAAGTTTCCCCTCTTCAATTTGCGTTTCCTCTTCCTTTGCGTGGCGAAAACGCCTGTAAATAACCTCCTGCATTGCAAGATAATCATTTGCGCCGTCAAAGGATTTTATCTTGAAATTCCTATAATCCTTTTTAGACGGTTTTCCGTTCACAAAAACGACCATAGACGCCACATTATCCTCGCCCTGAATATTTGAAATATCATAGCTTTCAATGCGAACAGGCGGTTTTTCAAGTTTTAATTTTTTTGCAAGTTCAGATGAAATCTTATTCTTATTTTCAAAAAGTTTTAATCCTGAAATCCGATAGTTTTCTGCTGAAATTTCAGCATTTTTATGAACCATATCAATAAGGCTCTTTTTGTTCCCCTTTTTAGGGACTAAGATTGATACCCTTTTCCCCTTTTTTTGGCTTAGCCAATCGGATATAAGGTCAACCTCTGACGCTGTCTCCTGCAATAAAATTTCATTCGGAATACTCTCGGCATCTAAATAGAATTGTTTAATGAAATCCGATAAAACTTCACTTATTTCCGAATTTTTTACATCATCTATTCTGTAACTCTTACGCCCCATTATTCTGCCAATACGCACGAAAAAAATCTCTGCAAAGATTTTATCATTCAGCGGACAAAACGCAATTATATCGGTATCTGTCTGCTTATCGGTATTTATTATTTTTTGCCTTTCTTCAAAATGTTTTATAGCAGATATTTTGTCCCTTATAACCGCAGCTCTCTCAAATTGAGTATTTTTTGACGCATTTAGCATTTCCTCGGTTAGCTTTGAAAGTAAATCTCTGTGCTTTCCCTCCAAAAATGAGCAGATGTCAAAAAAAACTCTGCGGTACTCATCTTTTGATACCTTTCCATAAATGCAAGGCGCAAAGCACTTATCTATATGATAGTTAAGGCACGGTCTGCCTTTTCCGATATCTTCGGGGAACTTCCTCCTGCAAAGCGGAGGTTTGAATATTTTCTGAACAATATCAATCGTACCTTTAACCGTTTGCATTCCCGCATACGGTCCGAAATATTTTGCACCGTCATTTTCAAGAGTTCGCGACATAAAAATTCTCGGATAGTCCTCGTTTATGGTTACCTTGATATACGGATAATGCTTATCGTCCTTTAAAAGTATATTATACTTCGGTTTATGCTTTTTAATTAGATTGCATTCTAAAACCAACGCCTCAATCTCGGTATCTGTTACAATATACTCAAAATATGCTATGTTTGAAACCATTGCCAAAACTTTTGGTGAATGGTTTTTATTCTTTTGAAAATACTGGCGTACCCTGTTTTTCAGGATTTTTGCCTTGCCTACATATATTATTTCCCCATCGCTATTGTGCATAATGTAGACTCCCGGGGACGCGGGAAGATTTTTAAGTTCTTCTTCTATATTAAACATAGCTTTCTCCAAATCCAAAAATAACTCTACTTAAAAAAAGCAGAGTTATCGGTTCAATCAAGTATAAATCATTCGGTGAAATTCGAGGCAATCAAATTAACCAGCGTAACAACTGCTTCCTCTTCATCAACGCCGTCTGCAATAATTGTTATGGTGGTTCCCTTAGTTATGCCCAAAGACAAAACCCCCAAAAGGCTCTTGGCATTTACCTTGCGTTCATCCTTTTCTACCCAGATACTTGATTTAAATTCATTTGCCTTTTGAATAAAAAAGGTTGCGGGGCGGGCATGCAAACCTGCCTGATTAAGCACTTCAACTTCCTTAGAAAACATTTGGAACCTCCCTTGAATATCCTTTTAAAAATATAATTCTAATATATAGAATACTAAAAAATCCGTTTTTAGTCAAGTATTTAACACACAAAAACAGAAATTTTAGTTAAAGATACCCTTATTACCTACTAATTATTCTTCATTTTGGTCATTTTCGACAACGGAATTTTTGGAAATATCTGATTTTACTATTCCTAACCTTTCCTTTACCTGTCTTTCAATGTCCTTCGCAAATTCAGGATTTGATACCATATACTCCTTAATTCTGTCACGCCCCTGACCAAGACGCTCGCCTTGATATGAAAACCATGCACCGCTCTTTTGAATTATGTCAAGCTCTGTCGCCATATCCAAAATATTGCCTTCTTTGGATATACCCTTGCCGTACATAATGTCAAATTCTGCCTCTTTAAACGGCGGAGCAACCTTATTTTTAACAACGCGAACTCTTGTTTTATTTCCAATGATTTCAGAACCGTTTTTAATAGCCTCCTGACGCCTTACATCAAGACGAACAGACGCAAAGAATTTAAGCGCTCTTCCGCCCGGTGTTGTTTCGGGGTTTCCGTAAACAACGCCAACCTTTTCTCTTAGCTGATTGATAAAAATAACCGCAGTGCCTGATTTTGAAGTAATACCTGTAAGTTTTCTTAGGGCCTGCGACATCAGTCTTGCTAAAAGTCCTACATGCGAATCGCCCATTTCACCTTCAATTTCCGCTTTTGGCACAAGCGCCGCAACAGAGTCAATTACAACCACATCTAATGCACCGCTCCTAACAAGTGCCTCTGCAATTTCAAGTGCCTGTTCGCCTGTATCAGGCTGAGAAACTATTAAGTTATCAATATCAACACCTAAATTTTGCGCATAAACAGGGTCTAATGCATGCTCTGCGTCAATGAACGCCGCCTCACCGCCGCGCTTCTGCGCCTCTGCAACAACATGGAGTGCGACGGTAGTTTTTCCTGACGACTCAGGTCCGTAAATTTCAGTAACGCGTCCCTTTGGTATTCCGCCAATTCCGAGCGCAACATCAAGCATTAATGAGCCCGTCGGTATTGCATCAACATCCACTTTCGGAGTATCGCCAAGCTTCATAATACTTCCCTTGCCGTATTGCTTTTCAATAGCGCCAAACACAGCGGAAAGTGCTTTTTTTCTTTCATCTGCATCTCCAAGCGAAACAACGCTTTTTTTCTCTTGTTTTTTATCCATCAGACAATCCTCCGAAATCATAGTTTACTACAATATTATACACAATTTTTTTAAAAAATGCAATAGTATAATTATATTTTTGGATATATTATGACAGTTTCCGTGCCCAAAACCGCCTTTTCCGTTAAAGCGTCAAAATCAAGACGGGCTTCACTTTTTTCGATAGATGAAAGCTTTGGCTGCGTTGTGGGATTTTTAGGAGTGAATACGGTACAACAGTCCTCATACGGCAGTATTGATGTCTCAAATGTTCCGATTTTTTCGGCACGCTCTATAATCTCTGTTTTATCCATACCTATTAAGGGTCTTAAAACAGGCATTTTTACAACAGAGTTCGTCACATTAAGCGCCGCAAGCGTTTGGGACGCAACCTGGCCTGCACTCTCACCCGTAATAAGTGCCTGGGCATTATTTTTTTCGGCTATTATTTCTGCAATCTTCATCATAAAACGGCGCATTAAAAGCGTCATATGCTGTTCCGGACAATTATCCCTTATTGCAAGCTGAATTTCAGTAAATGGGACAATATGCAGTTTTACAGAGGAGGTGTATCTTGAAAGAATTTCTGCAAGCTCCATAACTTTTTCCTTCGCCCTCTCACTTGTATAAGGATAACTAAAAAAGTTTACAGCTTCAATTTGTGTTCCGCGCTTTGCCATCATATGCCCTGCAACAGGACTGTCTATACCTCCTGAAAGAAGGAGCAGTGCGCGTCCTCCTGTCCCCTGCGGCATACCGCCCTGACCTTTTAGTCTGTTTTCACGGCAATAGACATATGCTGCCCATTCGCGTACTTCTACCTTTATCGTGATTTCCGGATTGTGTACATCAACTATAAGTCCTTCTATGCTGTCGTCTAAAAAACCGCCGACCTCCATAGCAATTTCTATCGAATTAAGCGGAAAGGTCTTATCTGAGCGCTTTGCCTCAACCTTAAAGCGTGTTCCTTTTGTAAGGTCTTTCTCGCAATATTCCTTTGCCGCATTTTTTATCTCATTTATATCTTTTTCACAAACTCTTGCTCTAACTATGGAAACTATTCCGAAAACCATGGTAAGCCTCTCGGCAACCAAATCTATCTTATCTTCCTCCAAAACATCGACATACACCGTTGCCTGCGCTACCGTTATTTTTGTTTTAGCTATATTTTTTAGCGCATTTGACATATTTTCTATCAAAATTTTTTCAAAGCGCGACCTGTTTCCACCCTTTAAAATTATTTCACCGTATTTTACCAAAAGAATTTCTTTCACGAGCTTTTACCTCACATATTTTCTGATTTTTTCCACTTCTTCTTTAATTACTGAAACGACAAAATCTGCATCAAAAGCTTCGTCGCAAAAGCTAAAACGAATTGCACCGTCAATATTTTTGTGGCTTACGCCCATGGCAGTCAAAACATGGCTTGGCTGAGGCTTATGGGAAGAACACGCCGAGCCTGTTGACACAAATATTCCTCTTGCCTCCAAGCTATGAAGAAGAATTTCTGATTTTATCCCCTCAAAAGATATATTCAGTATATATCCGCTGTTTTCCATTGTTCCGTTTACATAAGTATTCGGGATATTTTTAAGAATTTTTTCTTTTAGCTCTGTTCTTTTTTCCTGTCCGATTTTTTTATAATTTTTAATCGCCGCGGAAAAAGCAGCAATACCCACAGTATTTTCCGTGCCTGAACGGAGTCCCCTTTCCTGACCGCCGCCAAGCAAAATAGGGTTTATATGGATATTATCGGCAATATAAAGCCCCCCTGTTCCTTTTAAAGCATGGACTTTATGTGCGCTCACCGAAAGCATATCTATTCCACATTTTTTTGGAAAAACAGGGATTTTGCAAAATGCCTGCACACAGTCGCTATGAAGTACCGCATTGGGAGCTTTTTTCTTCATAACCTCTTTTAACCTATCAAACGGCTGAATTACTCCTGTTTCGTTATTCACAGCCATCACACTTACTAAAAGCGTATCTTCCCTTAACGCATCTTCAAAATCCTTTAACGATATTGCGCCGCCCTCAGATACATCAAGATATGTTACAGAAAAGCCTGATTTTTCAAGGTGTTTAAAGGGTTCCAAGACAGATGGGTGCTCTATTTTAGTAGTGATAAGATGATTTCCTCGCTTGCGGTTTGCCATAGCATAACCCAAAATTGCGGTGTTATTCGCCTCTGTTCCGCCGGATGTGAAATATATATTATTATCGCTTACCATAAGCTTTTCCGCAACCGATGCGCGTGCGTCTTTTATTATTTTTTCCGCCTCCATGCCAAGCCGGTGCAGGCTTGATGGATTACCAAAACTGCCAAACGCCTCTGTCGCAGCTTCTATGGCACATTCCGAAGGTTTGGTAGTTGCGGCATTATCAAGATAAATCATAATGCTTTCTCCCATTTATTCTGCGGCTTTTAAAAATTCCTTAACCGATGCCGTTATATCTTCTCCGAAAATAGCAGAGCCCGCCACAATCACATTTGCACCGCAATCCAAGACCGACTTGACATTTGTCGCCTTTATTCCGCCGTCAACTTCGATAAGGTAATTCTCACCGCAAATTTTTCTTAGATTTTTAATTTTATCATTAACTTCTTCAATATACTTCTGTCCGCCATACCCCGGATGGACGCTCATAACCAAAATCATATCCACCTTATCTTTATATTCCAAAACCTTTTCAATAGGTGTTTCCGGATTTAAAGCAAGTCCCGCTTTTTTGCCAAAAGAATGAATCAAATCAATACATTCTTCTACATTTTCGGTTGCCTCGATATGAAAGGTTATCATATCCGCCCCTGCTTTTGCAAAGTCTTCTATATACCTTTGCGGCTTTGTTATCATTAAATGCACATCAAAAAAGAGATTTGAATAATCTCTTATGCACTTATATACACAAGCTCCAAAACTCAAATTCGGCACAAAAATCCCGTCCATAACATCTATATGGAGCCACTTTGCACCTGCATTTTCCACTTCTGCTATCTGGTCTTTTAATACCGCGAAATCCGCGGACAGCATTGAAGGAGATAATATCATTTGTTTTCCCAATCCTTTACTTTTTTTAGTGTTTCATAAAAAGTTTTATAGCTCTCGTAACGGCTTTTTGCTATCCTTCCTTTTAAAACTTCATTTTTTACCGCACAGTCAGGCTCTTCTGTATGTGAACAGCCCTTAAATCTGCATTTATCATTAAATGGAAGCATCTCAGGAAAATAGTCTTTAAGCTCGTCTGCTTTTATTCCGCCTATTTCAAAGGAGCTAAACCCAGGCGTATCCAGAACATATCCGCCGCCTTTAAGTTCTAAAAGCTCTACATGCCTTGTTGTATGTTTTCCTCTCTTGATTTTTTGAGAAACTTCACCCGTTTCCTGCTCACTATCCGTAAGTATTCCCAAAATTGTGGATTTCCCCACTCCCGAAAGTCCCGCAAAAGCGGAGGTTTTTCCCTCAATCAGCGGAAGAATTTTCTTTATACTCTTATCATTTTTTGCGCTCACTAAAATCGCCTTATATCCAGCCTGTTCATAAGCTTTCAAAAGCCCTTTATCCTCATTTAAGTCAGATTTATTTATACAAATTACAGGCTCTATACCAGCAATTTCGGCACTCAAAATCAGCTTATCGCAAAGAAGCGTATCGGGCTCAGGCTCTTTTGCAGCGATTACGATTACTACCGTATCAATATTTGAAACAGGCGGCCGCAAAAGCATTGTTTTGCGAGGCAGAATTTTTTCAATACTTCCCTTTTCGTTTTCTACCAGAATTTCAACCTCATCACCGATATAAGGCTTAATATTCTCCTTTCGGAAAAT
>DMLG01000137.1 GCA_003453455.1 Clostridiales bacterium | reverse complement strand
CGTATTTATCAAGCGTTTTACGAAGTTCCTTTTGCGTAAAATACGGATGCGCTTCTACCTAAATGAACTGCGGCACAATCTCCCACTTTGTTTCAAGCTCTTCAATGTATTTACCCTCAAAGTTTGAAATACCGATCGACTTTGCTTTACCTTCTTTATATGCCTTTTCAAGCTGTCTGTAACCTGCAAGCCAGTTTCCGGCCGGCTGATGAATATATAAAAGGTCAACATAATCCACACCGAGACGCTCAAGCGTTTCATCAACTGCATTCGGGTTTTCGTATTCGCTCGGCCACAGCTTTGTGGAAAGGAAAATATCTTCTCTTTTAAGTCCGCTGTCCTTTATTCCTTTGCCGCAGGCTCTCTCGTTTACATAAGCGTTTGCGGTGTCTACAAGGGAATAACCCATTTTAAGCGCTTCCCTTACGCTGTTTTCTGCTTCAGCAGGGGATAACATAAATGTTCCGATTCCGATAACGGGACATTCAATATTATTGTTTAAAATTACTTTTTCCATTTTTTCATTTCTCCTTTTTTATTATAAAGATGCTTTTGCCCAAGCTGTAACCATGCTTTGGGCATTTGCGGATTCTGCACCGTGTACGGAAAGACCTCCTTTTACCATTGCGCCCTTGCAGATGTTTTTAATATCACGCTCGCTTGCGCCCATACCGCTGCCCTCGTTTGTGCAAAAAGGAATAATTGTTTTGCCTGTAAGGTCATACTTTTCCAAAAGCGTAAACATACACATTGGCATCGTACCCCACCAGTTCGGATAGCCAATAAAAATTGTATCATAGCTTTCAAAATTTTCGGGATATGCCTTTATTTCAGGGCGAGCCTTTTCCCGAAGCTCCTCTTTTGCTTCTTCAATGCAAGTCATATAGTTTTCTGAATATTCTCTTACCGTTTCCACCTCAAACAAATCGCCGCCGACAGCCTTTTGTATAAACTCCGCAACACGCTCGGTATTGCCTTTTTCAAGGTGTTTAATACTGCCATTTACATAATTTTCACCTTTTCTCGAATAGTAAACTGTTATAATCTTTGACATATAAAAATCTTCCTTTCCTTACTTTAAAAATTCGTTCACGCCGCCGCAGATAAGCTTTATTGACAGGTCAATCACTTCTTCAAGCGGTTGTTTTTTGCCTTTTTCTACCCATTCCTTGTAAATGTTTAAGGTTGTTGTGTTGAGGTATTCTAAAAGTATATTGCGGAAAAATTCGTCCATTTTATTGAACTTTTCAGATTTACTCCAGGTTTCGTTTTTCACATTGTTTATCATTCTTTGACGTACATACCCATAGCTTCCACTTATTGTGATTTTTTCGTATGCCTGTCCCTGCTTTGCTGAATACTCAAAAAACGCTCTGGTGAGTTTATCAATCTCCTCCGGCAGACGAAAGTCCTTGATATGTTCGATATACGTCCCGGAAATCTCCATTTGAAGTTCTGCGAGCAAATCATCTAAAGTAGGGTAATAAGTGTAAAATGTTTTTTTATTTATCCTCGCTCTGTCGCATAACTCTTTTACCGTTATCTTTTCAAAATCCTTTTCGCAAATAAGTTCCTCAAAGGTGTTTTTGATCGCTTCAATCGTTTTTTGCACTCTTAAATCTTCTGTTCCGTTTAAAATCATATCTGACCTCCATAGCTTATTTTATGTTCAAACAATAAGTAACTATGGTTACATTATACTATAATTTGTACTTATTTTCAAGGGAATATTAATAATCAGCAAATCTTTCGTTTTTATCAATATCGGTAAGGCGTTGCATTTCTTCTTTCGCAATAGACGATATTGTTTTATCATTAAAGAGCGTTTGCGTGTTGCCTCTGCCACTCTGTTTGTATTATATATTACTTTTTTGCAATTTAAAACATCAGAATATTTTGTATCGTTACTTATGTAACGCTTTTTGTGAAAAGGTTACTTTTTATATAAAATATCCAAGTTTTTATAAGCTTTTGCATTTCACTGATTTTTAAAGGTATTAGTATATGAGAAAAAATTCTCAAAAGTAGTTGCTATTTTCAATTTTAATTTGTTTCTTATATGAGGACAAAATAAATAAAGAGGGTTTGAGGGGTTATTCTCCAAAAATTAAAATCAAATTTTGCAAGTGTGGCTTTCGGGATTGATTTTTTGTGCGGACTGCGGCAGCAAATTACACTTTGCCACCTGTAAAAGATTTGACAGCACACAGGATCATTACCACTGCTCTCAGTACAAGAGCAATACACGATAAATCAAGCTGTCATGGGGTACAAAAGATACAGATTGTATTTAACTGTATCGGGGAATTTAACCCCGATATAAAGGAAAATCCGCAAGATATTGCATAATCTTGCGGAAATACTTCCTTATACCCCCTCACTTAATTACAGGGGACTTTATTTTGCTAAAAATTCTTTTATTTCCTTAATCCTCTTTTGCGCCTCAATTCTGCCCTCCTGATATACACATTCCAGCTTTTGCGCATTTTTCTCAGTTCGTCCTATACCAAGACTTTTTGGCGGTCTTATTACAAGCGCCTCGCCTTTTTCTTCCCGCTCTTTTATTTCTTTAAGTTGATTACTATATACCTCGTGCCTTTTCTCCATTGCAGAAATAATTGCAGGATACTTTTTCATCATAAGCTTTATTATCGGAACTGACCTGCTCTTCCGTTTCTTATAATTTTTCGGCTGAGTAAGTATAACTATATTCCTGTTATAACCAAGGCTTTCCATATACTTATATGGTATGGGGTCAGAAATACCGCCGTCTAAAAGAGAGTATCCGTCAACCTCAACAATCCGTGACAAAAGCGGCATAGACGCAGACGCACGCATCCACAGCATATCCTCCTCATCACATTTTTCGCAGTTATGGAATAGGCTCTTCCCCGTCAAAACATCGGTAGCGCCCACATAAAAAGGCATAGGATTTTCCGAAAACGCCTTTCTGTCAAATATATCTAATTTGTCGGGTATTTCACGATAGCAAAAATCCGCACCAAAAAGGTCTCCTGTCTTTATAAGTGAACGAATACTGCAATATCTTGCATCTTTGGCATATTTCTTATTATACCGTATAGCACGGCCAATCTGTCCCGATTTATAGTTGCAGCTAAACACCGCTCCTGCTGACACACCACAGGCGGCGTCAAACGCTATTCCCTCTTCCATAAATACATCCAAAACACCGCAGGTAAACATACCGCGCATAGCTCCGCCCTCCATTATAAGAGCATTTCTTGCCTTTTCCATATTTACAAAACATCCCTTTTCTTAATTTGCTTGCACCAGCTTTTTTCGCTGCATTCGGGGCATTTTAAATGCCTCGTGGTTCCAAAATGCGGTGAAAATATATAAGACTTTACCGTCGGCACAAATTCTTTTCCGCATTTTGGGCATTTATATTTTCCGCCTTTATAATCAATATATACGGCTGTTATTATACTCACCAAAAAGGCAATAACTGAAATAGCTATAACAATTACTTTAAGTTCCGGCGGCGCAAGCTCTGCAAGCACTTCTCCGAAAATCAGTAATGTCACACCGATTACAGTCACAAAAGTCAAAAGCATAGTCTTTCCCTCCTTGGAAAAGTTCTGATTTTCTTATCATTATACCACGGGTTAAATTTTAATGCAATATAATACTTGATTTAAGGTTGATTATTTTGATTTTTTATGTTAAGATATAGGTACAAACTATAAAAGGAGCTTGAAATGGAAGTATATGGCACAAAACCAAAACGCTTCACCAAGGAATGGTGGGAATATTTTTGGGATTATTACAAAATACATACAATAGCTACTGCAATTATTATAATTTTTATCGGAATAACTATAAGCGAGTGTGCGCACAGAATAAATTATGATTTGCAAATTGATTACATCTCGGAAAATCAAATCTCGGATGAAGCTGTGAATGCACTTACTAGCCTGATTGAACAAAACATAGACGATATAACCGAAAACGGAAAACCCGAAGCATATGTAACATATCTTGATATGGGCGAGCATGGGGACCCACAATACACGCAGGCTATGTTTACAAAATATTCTGTTGAAATGGGATATACGGAATCCTTTGTTTTTTTGGTATCGGAAAAATATGCAGATCAACTTAGCGAAGAAGGGATTTTTGAAGAGGCATCAACTTGGACCTCTATACCATCATACAACGGGTATTGCGTGAGCCTTGAAGATTGCGAAATTCTCAAAGAAATAGGAATTGATACAAGCGATTTATATGTCGGAGTCCTTAAAATC
>DMLG01000044.1 GCA_003453455.1 Clostridiales bacterium | reverse complement strand
TCTGCGGCGGTGCTTTTGACGGACTTGAAAAGATTATTGCAGACCGTGTGGGCAAAAAAACGCTCGGTTTCGGAGCAGAAATTGAAAGTAAGCATGAAGCGGATGTTTCTGAGCTTTTGAAGCAGGTGACACCGCAGGATTTCTTAAAATTCGGACTTATTCCTGAATTTATAGGCAGACTTCCGATAGTTGCAAAACTTGAAAAACTTGACAGAAAAGCACTTATAAAAATTCTGACAGAGCCGAAAAATGCACTGATTAAGCAGTATCAGTCGCTACTCAAAATGGATAATGTCAAATTGACTTTTGATAAGGCAGCGGTTGAAGCTATTGCGGATATGGCTCTTAAAAGAAATACGGGAGCAAGAGGACTTCGTTCCATTATCGAGGAAACTATGACGGATATGATGTTTAATATTCCGTCAGAACCCGATGTAAAACAGTGTGTTGTGCATAAAGACTGCATAACAAGTGGGAAAGAGCCTGAAATAATAAGAGAAAAAGCAAGTTAAAACAGCAGGATTTATCCTGCTGTTTTTTGCATATCTTTTGGAGTTACATATAGCGTGTTGTAGCTATCATAAATCACCATACCGGGTTTTGCACCGTTTGGCTTTCTGACATTTTTTATTTTAGTGTAATCGACAGGCACTTGTGAAGATTCTCTTGCCTTTGAGTAGAATGCCGCAAGCTGTGCCGCCTCCAAAACAGTTCTTTCGGGTACATCTTTGTTAATCCCAAGCTTAATTATGGTATGCGAGCCGTGGATTTGTTTTGTATGAAACCATAAATCGGAGGAATTTGCAAATCTCAGCGTAAGGTAATCATTTTGGGTGTTATTTTTGCCTACATATATGTCGAAGCCGTCGCTTGAAATGAAGTGTAACGGCTTTGCAGGTTGCACCTTTTGTCGTTTTCCGCACTTTTGCCGCTTGATATATCCCAAATCGGTAAGCTCAGACTTAATGGCGTTTATGTCTGCCTCCGAGGTGAGATTTTCAGTAAGCGCTAATGTGCTTTCAAAATACTCTAAATCGGAAAGTGTGGATTTTATCTGTTTTTCTACCTCCACTTCGGCATTTTTGAGCTTTGAATAGAGCTTATAATACCGTTGTGCGTTTTCGGAGGGTGACAGGTTTTCCTTTAATGCTATTTTGACATCAGGATTTTCGGGAGCATAGTAGTTTTGTGCAGTTAAGAGTTTGTCGCCCTTTGCGATTTTATATATGTTGGCGGTCACCAAATCACCGTAAATCTTGTATTTTTCCTTATTCTCAGCCTCTTTTTGGGTATTTTTTAGAATAGAAAGCTTTTTTGCACATCGTTCAATGTTGTTTTTTAAAAGTTTTGTTAAAGACGCACTTTTTTGCTTTATTCGCTCGCGTCTGTCGCGCTCCTGATAAAATTTTTCTATGACCTCACTCATTGAATTATAGAATACAGTTTTATAATTCTCTCCGTATTGAGATATTGCGATTGCTGAAAAATCAATCGGTTTATTAGATGGGTCAAAAATGATACAGGGCGCAAAAGTCAGATTTTTATTAAAATTATGCACAGCATCCAGTATAGCACTTTGTTTGTCCTTTGAAATCTCACTTATTACATATGCATTGCTTTTTAAAGCGCCAAAAACAATCTCGCGGCAAGTAAGCGGACTTATGCCCGAAACAGCGTCCATTATGACACTTTCGCACTTTTGTCCCTTTTTGGAAAAGTCGAGAACGGCGCTTTCTATCTCGTCTGATAAAACAGGGATTTTACTCTGTTTTGGCGGCATAATATACTGCCCGCCGGGGAGAATTTGCCTTACCGCACTTTGCAAAAAATCAATGTGCTTTGCAGAGTCAATTATGCGGTAGCTTTCATCACATAGTATGATGTTTGAATTTCTGCCTGTTATCTCAGAAATTAAATGCTTTGTTACAATATCTCCAAGCTCATTTCGGGATTCTATATCGATAATAATAATGCGTTCATAATCAGGCTGGCGTATATCCAAAATTCTTCCGCCCTGTATGTGCTTTCTGAGCAGCATACAAAACATAGGTGCGGAAATGGGATTTTCTTTGGTATGTTCAGTGAAGTGCACACGCGGATTATTTGAACTTGCACTCAAAACTAAACGATGATTTTCTGTTTTTGTACGGATTATTAGTAAAAGCTCGTCTTTTTCAGGCTGATATATTTTATCTATCTTTGCGCCATTGAGCTTTTCGGAAAGCTCTGAAACGATTTTTTTTACACAAAGAGTGTCAAATGCCATAAAAATTACCTCTTGTAAAGTTGTATTTTAAACAGTATAGCACAAAACGGAAATAAAATCAAAAAAAATAATATTTTTTTGAAAAAGTATGTTATTTTTTACAGATTTGTGATATAATGTCTTGAATAGTGATAAAGTAGGTGAATTTTGTGCTAAAAAGTATGACAGGCTATGGCAGAAAAGAGGAAATTGCGGACGGAAAAAGGATTTTATGTGAAATAAAATCTGTAAATCACCGCTATGCTGATTATAATATAAAGGTGCCCAGACACTATGGGTTTTTGGAGGAACGCGTCAGGAATTTAGTGAGCGGATATATTAAAAGGGGTAAGGTTGATATCTATATTGCAGTTGAAGATTTTTCGGAATCGGATAAAGTTATAACGGTAAACTATGACCTTGCAAAAAACTATTATGACGCTCTTTGCGACCTTCGCGATAAATTTGGATTAAAAGATGATATTACGACAATGGGGCTTTCGAGATACCCTGACATTTTTGTAGCAACGCAAAAAGAGGAGGACGAAGAAAGCGTTTGGGAAACGGTAAAAAAAGTTTTAATTCCGACTATTGAATCCTTTGTATCAATGCGCGAGCGTGAGGGCGAAAGAATTGAAAAAGACTTAAAAGACCGCATTGAGTATATGAAAATACTTGCACAAAGAATTGAAAAGCGCTCGCCTTTAACAGTTAAGGAGTACAGCGATAAGCTATATGAAAAAATAAAGGAAGTGCTTTCCGAAAAAGATGTCGATGATGCGCGTGTTTTAACCGAAGTTGCTGTTTTTGCGGACAAGGTTGCTGTAAATGAAGAGCTTGTCAGACTTTCAAGTCATTTTGAAGAATTTTATCAAATAATATCTGTTCCGGAGCCTGCCGGCAGAAAACTTGACTTTTTGATACAGGAGATTAACCGCGAAATAAATACAACAGGCTCAAAGGCACTGGATATTGAGATTGCAAAAACGGTAGTTGAACTTAAAGCAGAGACCGAAAAGCTAAGAGAACAGATACAGAATATTGAGTAATAACTTTAAAGGGCGTGGAAATATGAAATTTGTTAATATAGGATTTGGGAATATTGTTATATCATCAAGGATAATAAGCGTAATAAGCCCCGAATCGGCACCTGTTAAAAGAATAATGAAGGATGCAGAAGAACGCGGAAAGCTTGTAAATGCCACCTTTGGCAGACGCACAAGGGCGGTAATTGTAACAGACTCCGACCATATTATTCTTTCTGCATTGCAGCCTGAAACTATATCGGCAAGGATATTGCAGGAAGGGGAAGAACAAGATGACTAAGGGTTCGCTTTTTATAATATCAGGACCGAGCGGAACAGGAAAAGGGACTGTCTGCAACGAACTTGTAAAGCACGAAAATATATTTCTATCAATTTCTGCGACGACGCGGGATATGCGCTTAGGAGAGCAGGAGGGCGTAACATATTTTTACATTACAAAAGAGCAATTTGAGGATATGATTAAAAGGGATATGATGCTCGAATACGCCCAGTATAGCGGAAATTACTATGGGACGCCCAAAGAAGCTGTTGAAAAGATGTTAAAAGACGGCAAAAATGTAATTTTGGAAATAGAGGCGCAAGGAGCGCTTAAAGTAAAGGAAAAAATGCCGGAGGCAATAATGATTTTTATTGTTCCGCCGTCAATAGCGGAGCTCAGAAAACGCCTTAAAACGCGCGGCAGAGAAGATACCGATGAAATAGAAAGGCGTATAGAAACTGCAAAATGGGAATTTTCACAATGTCCTAAATATAATTATGTTTTAGTAAATGATAATTTGGAAAACTGTGTAAAAAACACACTTGAAATTATAAAAGCAACAAACGAAAGACAACGAATAATAGAAAAATTACTGAGTGAAATTTAAGGAGGAATTTATTATGATGACAAAACCGGGAATAAGTGCGCTTGAAAAATGCGTTGAAGACGGTTGCAGATATGTTTTGGTGACCGTTGCGGCAAAAAGAGCAAGAATGCTTGGCGACAGAGGACAAAAAGATAACAGTGTGCTCCATGAATGTCTTGTTCAATGTGACTCGGAAAATCCTGTAACACAAGCGATTGCAGAAATTTCCGCAGGAAAGGTCGGCTATGTTCCGAAGAAATGATTAAGGCGGTAATTTTGTATGATTGCGGAGATTATAGTAAACTATAAATCAAAAAAAGTTGATAAGCTCTTCGATTATGCAATACCGGAGGAGCTTTTAAGCATGGTTGTGCTTGGCTCCTGCGTTACAGTTCCTTTCGGGAGGGCAAATAAGCCAAAGGAAGGCTATGTTTTTTCCATAAAGGAAAAGTCGTCTGCCAAAAACCTGAAATCAATACTAAATTTATCCCGAAAAGACAAAATCATTGATGAGAAGCAGAAAGAACTGATTAAATGGATGCGGGATAAGTACTTAGTGACTTATCTTGATGCAGTCCGCGCGATAGCACCAAGCGGTGCAGGCATAAACCACGAGGAATGGATTGAGCTTATTAGCCACGATGTGAAGGGCAGCACCGCAAAGGAGATAGTAAGAATCCTGTCAGAAAACGGCGGTGCTATGGAAATAAACCGCCTTATGGGCCATTTTGAAGCAAATATTTCTTCAAGTATTTCGCTTCTACAAAAAAACGGCAAGGTACAAACTGTGTTTAAGGAGTGTCAGGGGGCAGGTGATAAGGTAATAAGAGTTGCAGAACTTGCAATAGATGCAGAAAGCATTTTTCACACTCTTGAAATTCTTGAAAAAAGCAATGCACCTGTTCAGGCAAAAATGCTTGATATTCTCACAGAATGCGGAAGATTGTCCCTTGCGGATTTGGTACATTTTTCGGGAGGTTCGTATAATGCGCTTAAAGCTCTCGAAAAAAAAGGGTATATTAAGACATATGAAATGACAGTATTGCGTGAGATTGGCGCAAATAGCACAAAGCCCGAAAAGCCAAAAAAATTAACGGATGAACAGGAAAAGGTACTTTCCCCGCTTTGTGATGCGGCAAAAAACGGAAAATATAAAAAGTATCTCTTGCACGGTGTTACGGGGAGCGGTAAGACAGAAGTATATATGCAGCTGATTTCAGAGGTTGTAAAAAATGGCAGACAGGCTATTATGCTTGTACCCGAAATATCGCTTACACCGCAGACCGTTGCGCGGTTCAGGGCAAGATTTTCAGATGATATTGCTATAATTCACAGCGGTTTGTCCCTTGGCGAAAGGTATGACCAATGGAAAAAAATACGTGAGGGAAAAGCTAATATTGTAGTAGGAGCGCGCTCGGCAGTTTTTGCGCCTTTTTGCGATATCGGAGCTATAATAATTGATGAAGAACACGAAAGAAGTTATAAGTCCGAGATGTCGCCAAGGTATGAAACTCACGAGGTTGCTGAATTTCGCGCAAAGCAGTACGGCGCTGTACTACTTTTAGCATCTGCAACACCTCTTGTTACGAGCTATTATAAAGCGCAAAATGGAAAAATGCAGCTTCTCACAATGGAGAAACGGTTTAATAATAACAGAATGCCAAAGGTTGAAATTGTTGACCTAAGGCATGAACTTGAAAAGGGCAATAGGTCGATTTTGAGCGAAAGCCTTGTATCTGCGATTTCAGAAAATCTTAATAATAAAAAACAGACCATACTTTTTTTAAACAGGCGCGGCTATTCCACCTTTGTATCGTGCAGGAGCTGCGGATTTGTTGCAGAGTGTCCTAATTGCAGTATTTCGCTTACTTATCATAAATTCAGCGATACGCTAAAATGCCATTACTGCGGATATACGGTATCAAATT
Source organism: Clostridiales bacterium (assembly GCA_003453455.1). Lineage (GTDB taxonomy): Bacteria > Bacillota > Clostridia > UBA1381 > UBA1381 > UBA1738. The sequence continues at coordinate 2,194 of DMLG01000044.1, read as the reverse complement.
ATAAAACCTGTCCCGAATGTGGCAGTAAGTATATAAGATACTTTGGAGGAGGGACACAGAAAGTTGAGGAAGAAATCCATCGCTTTTTCCCGAATGCAACAACTATTCGTATGGACATTGATACCACATCAAGAAAGAATGCCCATGAGGCAATTTTGAAAAAATTCGGTGAAGAGAATATTGATATCCTTATCGGAACTCAAATGGTGACAAAAGGTCTGGATTTTCCAAATGTCACTCTTGTGGGAGTTATATCCGCCGATACAATGCTGAATATTGATGATTACCGCGCAAAAGAGCGGACATTTTCAATACTTGAACAGGTAACGGGAAGAGCAGGAAGAGCCGACCTTGAAGGAAAAAGCATTGTTCAGACTTACAGTCCCGAAAATTCTGCAATAAAGCTTATGCAAAGACACGATTATAAGCAGTTTTATGAAGACGAAATAGCGGTGAGACGGGCAATGTGGTATCCGCCTTTTTGCGAAATGGTTGCAGTAATTTTCAGCGGAAAAAATGAAAGCGTAACTAATAGGTGCGCAAAGTTTTTTGTTAAAAACATTGCGGATATAGGAAATCAACCCCAAAAATCGCAGATTTTGGGGCCGATAAGCGCGTATATTTCAAAAATAAAGAATAAATATATATTCAGGATACTTATTAAATGTGAAAATAGCGATATGATTACAGGCATTTTGGCAGGAGCAAAGAGTTTATGCGAAGAAAATCCGATATACGAAAATGTTTCGGTAATTATAGATAAAAATCCTAATATGGGGTGAAAAAAATGGCACTAAGAACAATACGAAAAAAAGGTGATGAAATCCTTTATAAGAAAAGCAAAGAAGTACTAAAATTTGATAAAAAGCTTGCAGAGCTTTTAGATGATATGTATGAAACTATGAAGGCATCGGACGGGGTAGGACTTGCTGCGCCGCAGGTGGGAATTTTAAGGCGCTGCGTGGTGATTGAAGTCGATGAGGAAAAGATAGAACTTGTAAATCCCGTTATCATTAAAGCAGAAGGTGAACAGATAGGACAGGAAGGATGTCTTAGCATTCCCGATGTATGGGGCGATGTAAAAAGACCTGAAAAAGTTACGGTGTCAGCATTTGACAGAAACGGAAAGAAGATAGAGCAGTACGGTGAAGGTCTTTTGGCAGTAGCGCTGTGTCACGAAATTGACCATTTAAACGGCGAACTGTTTGATGATAAGATAATAAAGACTAAGTGACGGAGATTTTTATGAGAATTCTTTTTATGGGTACTCCCGATATTGCAGCAGAATGTCTGGAAACGCTATTAAAACATAAAATGACGGTTGTAGGCGCGGTAAGTCAACCCGATAAGCCTAAGGGCAGAGGTCATAAAATGGCGCCCACCGATGTGAAAATTAAAGCCATGGATGCAGGTATTCCTGTTTTTCAGCCCGAAAAAATCAAATCAGGCGAGCTTATTGAGGTTTTGGAGGAATTAAGACCTGACCTGATAGCAGTCGTTGCATACGGAAAAATACTTCCAAAATATGTGCTTGATTATCCTAAATACGGCTGTATAAATATGCACGCATCGCTTCTTCCTAAGCTCCGAGGCGCAGCTCCTATACAATGGGCAGTTATAAACGGAGATAAGGAAACGGGAGTTACTACAATGCTTATGGACGAGGGAATGGATACGGGAGATATCCTGCTTTCCGAAAAACTCAAAATAGGCGAATATGAAACATCGGAGGAACTTTTTTTACGAATCGGTAAAATCGGCGGCGAACTGCTTGCAGAAACTATACTTAACATAGAAACAATAACCCCCAAAAAGCAGCAAGAGGAGGGTGCAACATACGCACCTATGCTTACAAAGGAAATGGGGCATATCAACTGGTCGGAAAGTACCGACAAAATTTCAAAACTAATTTGCGGATTGAACAGCTGGCCCTTGGCATACTCCTTTTATAAAGATGATGTTGTAAAGATAATTTCCGCAAAAAAGGGAGAGCCGTCAAAGGGTGAAAACGGCGAAATTCTGGGATTTTTTAAGGGGAAGGGTTTAAAAGTAAAGACAGCCGACGGCTCGATATATATTGAAGAGCTTCAATTTCCCGGAAGTAAGAAAATGCCTGTCGAGGACTATTTAAGAGGACATAATATAGAAATCGGTACAATTTTAAAATAGAGGAGTGTAAAAATGTATTTTTATG
>DMLG01000006.1:1405-2972 GCA_003453455.1 Clostridiales bacterium | reverse complement strand
AGTCCCCTTTGGTCGTTTTAAGGGGCTTGGGGCAATTTTGCCGCTGCGCTGCCTGTGGCAGAGAAAGCGAGGCGGAATTGGTTCGGTTTCACAAAGCAGTGCGACTAAAAAGGAGCAATGCGACAATGAAACCAGCGGAAAATCGAATCCCCCAACGCTTTTGCTGCTTTTGGCGCACAAAAGTAGATATATTTTACATAAACTGTTTACAAATTAAAAAAACTATGTTAAAATTACCTTGCAACACAACATAATTAAATATACTGTTTAATATTTCACTTTGTGCTATTTTTTTTGTTGTATATATTTTTTTATCCTTGCCGAAGCTACATTTGTAAAAAATGTACGCTCTCTTCGGCTTGGACTTGAATACTCGTTAAACAGTATTTAATATCTTGGTTGTGTTGCAAACAATGAGCGATACATTTTTTATGCGTTGCTCAAAAGGCAGCGCATTTTTTAATTGAGGTGATAATTTTGAAATTATTGATAGCAGGCTCACGAAGTATTACAGACATTGATATATCGCCGTATATCCCAGAGGAAACAGACTGCATAATAACAGGCGGTGCAAAGGGAATTGACAGGCTTGCAGAAATTTATGCGGACAAAATGAAAATCTCAAAAATAATTATGCGCCCTCAATATAAGCTTTTAAAACGCGGTGCACCACTTAAAAGAAATGAAGAAATGGTAGAAATGTGCGACATGGCACTTGTCTTCTGGGACGGAATTTCAAAAGGCACAAAGCATACAATAGATTACGCAAAAAAAATCGGTAAACCGATTGATGTTATAGAATAAAAAAGCAGGCTTTAGGCAGCCCGCAATAAAACAGTATAGTTTACTACGGTCTGTCAAACAGGAGCGGAGAGAAAGAGCGTATCACTTTTACAGTGATATGCTCTTTCTTTTTACCCTCAAATAAGTGTGGAAAATGATATATTTATTCCCCTGTAGAGAAACAAAAAGGTCGAAATTATAAAACTATATTCGTGCATTATATAATAAAGTTATATCTCTCTTTTTGAAAATCATAATAAACTCTAAAAAACAGTATTGACAAAATGCAAATTCGGATGTATAATTATGTTATGCAACAAGCGTTGCGCAACATATGTTACGAGTTGAAAGGAAGATTATATGCCACCGAAAGTAAAATTCACTGCAAACGAAATTATTGAAGCTGCCGTCAAGATTACGAGGGTAAAAGGGATAGATGCCGTTACTGCAAGAGAGGTAGGCAGAGCATTGGGAGTATCTTCCAGACCGCTTTTTACATACTTTGATACGGTTGAAGAGCTTAAAAGAGAGGTATATCTCTTTGCCAAAAATTTATATAAAGAATATGTTAAGGACGGCTTAAAAGCGGAAATACCATTTTTAGGCGTGGGACAACAGTATCTTCGTTTTGCAAAAGATGAACCAAATCTTTACAAATATTTGTTTTTAACACCACCCGATGGTGTACGTGGCGGAGTCATGGAAGGACTTAAGCTGTCGCAGGATTTGGCACGTGAATCGCTGATGAGAATTTACAACATGGATGCTGACACGGCTGATAAAT
>DMLG01000006.1:0-1339 GCA_003453455.1 Clostridiales bacterium | reverse complement strand
TTTGTGGCTGGTGGCGTATGGTTTTACCACAATGATCGCGATCGGTGAATGTCCGTATGATGATGAGCAGATCAGTGCGATCTTCACGGAGTTCAGTCTTTCGATTTGCAAAGCATATAAGGAAATCCCCGGCTTGTCTTGCGGTAAATTTGATAAAGATGCAATTTTTAATGAACTCGTCAAGAAAGAAAACAATAATAATCAGAAATTGTAAAAGGGGTTAATGTTCAAATGAAAACGGTAATTATTTATGTTTCCGTACATCACGGAAGCACTAAAAAAATCGTGGAAGCGATAGCTTCAAAAAACGATGTGAGGGTTTTTGATTTTTTGTCAAAAGAAAAAATAAATCTTGAAGAGTATGACTGTATAGGAATAGCATCGGGAATCGCTTACGGAAAATACTATCATCAGATGATTAAGTTTGCAGAGGAAAACCTGCCCGAGAATAAAAAAGTGTTCTTTATACACACGGCGGGCTCACCCAGAGAAAATCACAATACTGCCATAAAGGCTGTTGCCGAATCCAAGGGATGTGAATGCCTGGGAACATATTTCTGCAAGGGATTTGACACATATGGACCTTTCAAATTGGTTGGCGGAATTGCAAAAGGACATCCTGATAGCACTGAAATTCAAGGGGCGATAGATTTTTTTGATAAAATATCGAAGCGATAAGATAAGACAAATCGGGATTTGTGGAGGTGGAGGCAACAAAAATGAAATTAAAAAATCCTATGCTGGTAGTAACGGATATAGATAAATCGGTTGAGTTTTACAAAAAGGTTCTCGGACTTCATGTAATTATGGATTTCGGAGAAAATAAAACACTGACCGGCGGATTGGTATTGCAAACAGCCGAAACATACAAAGAATTTATCGGAACAAGCGATATTTCTTTCGGCGGCAACAGTTTTGAAATCTACTTTGAAGAAGACGATTTTGATAAGTTTGTTGATAAGCTGAAGGAATGCGAGGTTGAATATGTTCACCCGGTTAAAGAGCATTCTTGGGGGCAGCGCGTTGTTCGTTTCTATGACCCGGACAAGCATATTATCGAAGTGGGCGAAAATATGAATATGGTATGCAGGCGTTTCATGGAAAGCGGAATGACGCCTGAACAAGTCGCTAAGCGTATGGATGTACCTATAAAATTTGTTATTGCTTGCATACGGTAAATCGGAATTAGGAGTTTATTATGATAGAAACAAAACGCTTAAGAATATATCCTGCAACGCAGAATCAAATGGAAGCTTTTATTGCCGCTCAAGCAAATGACGCTCTTAAGGCGGCTTATTCAGAAATGCTAGAAAACTGCCTGAAAAATCCCGATAAATGG
>DMLG01000092.1 GCA_003453455.1 Clostridiales bacterium | reverse complement strand
TTAGTGTGAAGAAAAAAACGCACAAAATCATCGGTATAAGCAATACCCAAGCACTGAAATCCCGCGACATAAACCTTGTGAACGCATTTCCTTTTTTACTTTTGGAGCTTTTTTGTAAATTGTTTTTATTAAGCATTCTTTTCATACCTTTCGATAGGTCTATAGCATATCCCTAAGACTGCAAAAATAACAGTCTTAGGGATTTTGCAGTAAAATCAAGAATTGTTTACAACATCAAGAGTTGCCTGGAAGTTTTTACAGGCTTCGTCAATAAGAGTCTTACAATCTGCATTTTCATCAGTTAGAACTGCCTGTATTGCATTGTCCAGAACAGCATATAAAGCCTGCGCTTCAATCGGCTCCTCCTGCTGCCATTCAATATCGGATTGGTCATTGTATAGCTTTACATGATTCATATTTATATTTGCCATTTCTACTGTGTTTAATTGAATTTCGTATGCTCGTCTTGGATCTTCATCAGTGTATGGCGATGCAGTCAAAATTCCTATCAGCTTGCCTTCTTCTGCCTTTGTCTCAAGACCTTTCCTTATTCTTTCCTTAATTTCGTCATTCAAAATGCGACCTGAGCCGCCCCAATCCATATATTCAAATGCCGCATCAATCTGTGCGTCTGTAGCATCCTTGTTGAATACATTATATGAGCCGCCAATAAGCGTCACATGGCGCTTTGGACCTGCAGGCATTTGTATAAATCCGATATTATCCTTATTCATACCGGCATTTACAAATGTTGAAGCCTGTGCACCCTCTGCAAATGCCATTGCCGCTTCACCGGCACCAAATGCATTTCTTACCTTTCCTTCATCTATGAGTATATTTTCAGGAATTACATCATATTTCCACTTCAAATCCTTTATCCACTGCAGTGCAGCGACACACTCCGGAGTGTTAAATGTTGCCTGCCATTTTCCGTCCTTATCCTGTTCCATAAAGGTAACTCCGTATGCCCATGCAATAGGCGTAAATCTCCATCCTCCTGCATTTGACATAGTAGGCATCATAAATCCGGAATTTCCTGTTTTGTCCTTAATTGTTTTAGCCATTTGTGCAAGCTCATCAAAAGTCTTTGGCTGATGTGGCGTGCCATCTGCATCAACATAACCTGCTTTTTCAAGCATTTCTAAGTTTACAGTAATACCTACGGAATATACATCTATTGGCATAAGATAGATTTTACCGTCTCTTGTTATTGCCTTTTTCATTTTTTCGTCAAGACCTTGAATATAATTGTACTTTTCCATCCATTTCGTGATGTCCTTTGCATAACCTGCGTCCATTATACCTTTTGATTCTGTCAAATGTACGGAATAGTATGTGGGAAGCTCTCCTCCCAACGCTACTGCCGCATAATCTTTAGGACTGTAAACATAATAGTTCGGTTCAATATGTACTCCTTTGGAGTCAGGATGTGCCTCACTGTAATATTTTTCAAAATCCGCATACTTTTCCATCGCCTGAGTGTATGCCTTTTCGTTGACCTCTTTCTGCTGCGTTGTGATTTCAAGCAGCACCTTTCCGTCTTCCGTTAGTCCCGTGTCCTTCTTTCCGCAGCCTGCTAAAGCAGAAATAACCATAACAGCTGCCAACAGAGCCGCAATTTTCTTGTTCGTAGTTCTCATTTCTTTTCCTCCATTCATGATTATAAATAGTTTTATTACTTCTACTCATTCTCCGAGCATATCAACGCATTTATGTTCACCACCTCATATAATTAAAATGGACATTTCATCTGTATTATACATATCTATATCACATATCTATTTTCTCGCTTAAACACATTTCCCCCATTTACAAATGTATAAGTAATGTCATAATTACCGTCTAAAACAACCAAGTCTGCACACTTACCTACCTTTATACTGCCCGTTTCTACATCTATACCTATTGACTTTGCAGGATTAAATGACGCCATTTTAGATACATCTTCAATCGCAAATCCGTCTTTCAATAAATTTTTCACGCCGTCATAAAGCGTTTTTGCACTTCCTGCGATTGTTCCGTCTTCAAGACGGACAACTCCATCCGAAATATATCGTTTTACTCCGTCAACCTCAAATTCCTTCACATCACACCCGGCTGCATTGCCGGAATCGCTTATCATAATCATATTATCAGCACCTTTAGCCTTGTAAATAAGTCTAATTATGGACGGATGAATATGTATATAATCGCAAATCACTTCACAGCTTACATTCGGATTTACAAGCGCAGCTCCTATTATCCCCGGCTCTCTGTGGTTTAGCGCACGCATTGCGTTAAAGGTATGTGTTGTCATTGTTGCCCCGGCATCAAAGGCTTGCTGAGCCACATCAAAATCTGCATCGGTATGACCTAACGATATCGCCACACCCCTTTGAGCGGCATATTTTATAAAATCAATGCCTCCGTTGATTTCAGGAGCTATGGTCATTTTTTTGAGCATACCACCACTTTTTTCCAGCATTTTATCAAGCAGTATTTTATCGGGAAGCAATATACTTTCAGGAACCATTGCCCCTGCCTTCTTTAGATTGATAAACGGTCCTTCCGCATGTATAGCAACTATTTTTGCACCCTTTGTCTTTTCTGATGTCCTTTTTACCGTTTCCATTTGTGAAAATATTTCTTCAATCGGCGATGCCTCTGTTGTTGCAAAAATTGATGTTACTCCCTGCGTTGCCTCATAGCCCGTAATCTTCAGTAAATCCTCCTGATTTGAACTTACTCTCACACCCACTGCACCATGAATATGAGAATCTATAAATCCCGGCAAGATAAACCGTCCGCTACAATCAATTTTTTCTTTTCCTGATAGATTTTCACCAATTTCCGCAATTTTGCCGTTTTCTACCCTTACATCACACTTTCTTAATACAAAATCATCACATACAACATTTCCGTTTGCTAAAATCATACCATTTTCCTCTCTGTGCTTTACATCATTGCGGCACCGAGTGCCCCTGCATCACTCTGGAGCGATGATATTTCAATTCTCACATCTTTTTTAAGCTCCGCCTTTAGCGGTTTTAAAATTTTATCGCCCTGCTCTGTTATTCCACCGGCAAGGACTATTACATCGGGACCGAATATATTTGCAAGGCTCTCTATACCCCTGGCAAGATATTTAATATAACGCCTATAAACCCTTTCCGCTACAGTACAGCCCTTATCAATTGCCTCAAAAAACACCTCTCCCGTCATATCACCATTTTTGCACATAAGTGCATATAAAACACTTTCCTTGTTTTTTGATGCCGTACGCTTTGCCTCCTTTATGAGCGCAGTAGCAGAACAATACCGTTCCCAGCATCCGCTTTGTCCGCAAATACACTTTCTTCCGCCCTCAGCCTGAATGATAATATGTCCGAGTTCGCCCATATTGTTGTTGGAATGGCATACCCTACGGTTTAATATTATTCCTCCTCCTATACCCGTTCCAAGCGTTACAAGAATGATGTTTTCACAATCTTTTGTGCTTCCGAAAGCCAACTCCCCGAGTGCTGCACAATTTGCATCATTATCAACAGTTACAATCATTCCTGCTCTCTCTGACAGCACCTTTTCAAACGGAAATTTATCAAACGGAAGGTTATCAGTAGAAATCAGCCCGTTTCTGACTTCTCCCGGCACTCCGACACCTACGAATTTTATATTATACTCTTTTTTAAATTTGAAAATTTTCTCTGTTATTACATCAATTATATCCTCTATAGTTTTAGGTGATTTTATTTTTGTTTTATAAACAGGTGTTTTTCCGCAAACAACTGCAAATTTTATGTTTGTGCCTCCCATATCTATTCCAAGTCTTGCATCCGAATATACGGCTTCGTCTGCTGCAAGTATCGATTTGTTTATCCCGTCACCAAAACACCCGTTGACAGTTCGTCTTTTATTTTCCCCGCCATTTTTTGTAGATTGATACATCTTCACTCGTACCTCATTTTAAATATCACAGCTATATTCTCCGCTGTCAGCCTCAAAAACCGAACCATCAGGCGCAGTAATAATCGCCATCTTTTTTTTGGGCGATTTAACTGTAATTGTAAATTTGTTATTATCTATTTTCCATTCAACATAAACCATTCCCGCGGGCGTTGCGACAGTACCCTTCGCTTTGTTTCTTTCATGAATGTATGGTTCTATGTAAATTGTGCCGTCTTTATATGTAACGCCCAAGACTTTTGCGGTAAATTCATAAATCGCAAGCGCGCTCCATGCGTGACATTCGCTTCTGACATCTTCACCCAATCGTTCAGGCGTAGTTGTGCAGCCGAGCTCAACAAGCTTTCGGAAGTCCTTCATACATTCATCTACCACATTATACATACCTGCTTTTTCAAATGCACGAAACAGGAAAAACATATATGCAAGCGTCCCTTTGCAGTTCAGTTCCATTGATTTTGTCAGGATTTTCCTTGCGTTTTCGCCTGTTTCCATATCGCAGAGCACTGCCCAGATTTGCGGATGCTGTGAAAAATGCGTTTTTTCAGTAGAATCGGCATACAAGCCTGTTTTTGCATCAAAGCATCGTGCTTTCACATCTCTTTTTATGCTTTCTGCAAGATGCAGGTATTCTGGAACACTCCTTCCAAGCCCTGTATGTATCTCGCTAAGTCTTTCAAGCGTATATGAGAGCATCAAACTATATACGCATATAGGCTCTTTTGAAGGTATCATACCCGTTTCCTTATCATATTCCTCCGCCCAGTCAACAAAATCCCATAGGTTGCTTTTAGGTACCATATATCCGTCAAGCCTTTCTATAAACCAATCCGCGATACCGTCTGCTGCAGGCAGATATTTCTTTGTAAATTCACTATCGCCAAATCTTTTAAAATGCTCATAAAGCATCAGAATGAAAAATAATGAAAATCCGGGTATATACTGTGCTGTCATTACGGGGAAACGGCTTTGTGTAATACCTCCTGCGCGATAGCTTGCGGCAAAATCGTCTATTGCCTTTTCAGCTAACCGCTTATCCTCTGAAAGTTGATATGTAAAAAGTATCTGCAAATGCGTATCCATCGTATATTGCAGCTGTTCATAATATGGGCAGTCCGTATATGTTTCGTGCATACACCGCTTTAGCGTATTTACGCTTATTTCAAACAGCTTATTGTCAATCTCGCTTCCAAAATTATAATTTTCGAAAATCTCTATAGGATAGCCTGTTTCGGTATAGTCAATTTTTTCTATTGTAACATTACCGTCTATTTCCGCTTTCACATATCGGAAGGTGCGCATCCAAAACGGCTCAAAAACACATTCTCCATCAATCTCGATAATGTCATAATCTCCGATTATGATTCCGTTTTCGTCGTCTCTTTTTCGTTTTATTATCCTGCCGTTTTCTTTAAATACCATAGATTCGGCATAGGTAAGCTTGACTACGCCTTTTCCTGTCAATTTAAGCTTTATATATCCGCAAGTAAGCCTACCTGCATCAAAAATGCCGTTTTTTTGCCCGACAAAATCCCGTTCCTTAAAGTACATCATAGGAATTGTGCGTTTTTTTACCGGGTTTGCCTGAACAGTACCGAAGCTGTTTTCATCTTCCATATCATAAAGGTTTTCGGTGCATACCGCATTTTCAAATTTAAGTTTTTTATGGCATGCCGACACCTTTTCATAAAGTGCGATGGCATTATATGCCTCATATTCGGGTTTATAGAAAAACTCGATTCCTTGCTCCTTTGCGACCAGCCAGCTTTCGTCAGTTTCAATATCTCCCCATATACAAAGGCACATATTTCCGCTTCTTATAACCGACTCTAAAGGCAGATAATTATTCCCGCTCAGTGTATCGGAAAGCTGCAACACAGCAACTTCAACAGTATTCTCGCCATCCATCAGATACTCCGATATGTCAAGCTCGTCATAATATTTTATCTCAGATGATGCCCTGCATGGACCTACCGCTATGAGTCTTCCGTTGATATACAGCTTATATCTTGTTTCAGCAAAAATGTTTATGACGCAATTTTTGTTTTTTTCTGTAAAATAGGTCTTTTTAAAGTAATAAACAGCATTTTCGTTATGTATAAGCTGCCTTGATGTTAAATTCATATCCTATCCCTTTAAATACTTTTCAATTTCGGCACACATTAGTACGAATGCACCTACACCGTGTAAATCATTGCTTATTCTCTTTCGGGTTATGTAAAATTCGTATGTTCCCTCTTCTATACAGGTTCCCGCACATATCTTATCAAGCACAAGATAGCCCTCATCATCATAGCTAAGGCAGGTTTTTACACCGCTATACGCCTTTTTCAAGGTTTTCTCATAGTTTTTGTCAATAATTCCCAAGCGCATTGCTTTAGCATAAGAATACGCAAAAAGGCAGGAGCAGGAGCTTTCTGTCCAATTATCCGCTCTTTCGGGTTTGTCAAGAACCTCAAACCATAAACCGCTGTCCTTATCCTGAAATGCTGCCAGTGCTTCTAAAATCTGACGCACGATTGCTTTAAGTCCCTCCACTTTTTCGTGACCTTCAGGAATAAAATCAAGCATATCAAGGATTGCCACCAAATACCAGCCTAATGCCCTTCCCCAAAACTGACTTGAAAGTCCCGTTTCAGGGTCAGCCCATTTCATTTGCTTGCTTGGATCCCAGCCGTGATACAAAAGACCTGTCTTTTCATCTCTCATGTGCTCATACATTATGAAAACCTGATGTATCGCCTTTTCTCTCAAACGGTTGTCACCGCTTTTCGCGGAATACATAACCGAAAGCTCACCTGCCATATATGCACCGTCAAGCCACATCTGGTCGTGCTGATCCATCATATGCCAATAACCGCCAAAACGGTTTACCGGCCAATAATACATAGACTCGGATATTGTCTTTATCGCTCTTTCGTATTTTTTATCCTGCGTTTCGGCAAAAAGATTATAAAAAAGTATTACGGGCTGTTTGCAGTCTAAAAGAGTAAGTGACTTCAGTTTGATCTTGTCCTTCCACTCGTCATAGTCTCCCCATTTAGTCGCTTCATAATCAATGCCGAAAACCTCTCCGTTTTCACCTATTGCAGAATCAACATATTCTTTTATATAATTAAAATATTTTTTATCACCTGTAAGAAAGTAAAGCCGCTCCATTCCGGAAAGGAATACACCTTGATGATAGAAAAGTGTTTCCTTAGGCGGCAAATCCTGTGGCAAATACTTGTGCATTATCGCCTCACACCCCAGTCTTGCATAGTCCAAAGGCGTTTTAATGTCATTATCAATATCCATTACTGTCTCCATACTGTTTAATATCATTTTATTTATCATAATAAATATCAGAAACTCCTTCTCCTATCCTTAATCCAAACTCAG
>DMLG01000009.1 GCA_003453455.1 Clostridiales bacterium | reverse complement strand
GTAACAATAAAATTTTGCAACAAAATCTATATCATCTTTTTTTACATTTTTTCCTTCCGACTTTTCCTCGGCAAAACCTGCTATCACATCGTATAAAACGCGTTCCAAATATCGGTCAAGCTGTTGTTTTTTCTCCGAATTATGAAGATGATATATCGCCTTTTTATTTTCTATGGCAAAATTGGTGGCATATAAAAGGCACTCACTCCAAAGATTAAATGATTTATGCTTTTCAACAATTTCATTTATCTCTCTTTGTAAAATTTCATCAACCAAATCATATATGTCTTTAAAGTTATAGTAAAAAGTATTTCTGTTTATACCGCATTCTTCTACTATATCTTTTACAGTGATTTTATCAAAAGACCTCTCGTTCAGTAATTTTAAGAAGGTCTGCATAATTATCGTTTTTGTAAATTTGGACATTCCTTTACCTCTTACATATTTATTTACCATAGAAAAATTGATTTCACAGAAAAAACTTCACACCCCGGCAAAAGCAGCTATAAGACTTATCACATCAATTAAATCAGATTTTTTTATCATCTCTGACGGCGAATGAATATACCTCGTGGGGATTGAAATTCCACCGGTTTTAACTCCTCCGCGCGCAAAATGGATAACTCCTGCATCCGTTCCGCCATCTGTCATCACTTCAAGCTGATGCGCTATACCATTCTTTTCTGCAAGTGCCAAAAGAGAATTCTTAACCTCACTACTGCATATCACGGAATAATCCATAACCTTTATTGCAGCACCTGCACCCATTTTTACCGCTACTCTATCGCATTTTGGCGTATCACCTGTATCTGTTACATCAACTGCAATCGCCATGTCCGGGTTTATCGCATACGCCGCTGTACGCGCGCCACGAAGGCCTACCTCCTCTTGAACAGTAAATACAAAATACAGGTCATTTTCCGATTTTACCTGTTTTAATGCCTCAATAAGTGCAAAACACCCTGCTCTATTATCAAGTGCCTTGCCTATTATTATTCCGTTTTGCTCGGTAAAGTTTCCGCAAAATACCGCCATATCCCCCACATTCACTGATTTTTCGGCTTCTTCTTTTGTTTTTGCTCCTATATCAATATACATTTTAAGAAGGCTGTTTTTATCGTTTTTAGGCTCCGAGCCAACAACTCCTTCTGTACCGTTTGCAAAAACAACTCTCTTTCCGTGCAGATATTTTGTATAAAGTCCGCCTACATCGGCAAAACGCAGATATCCATTATCATCTATAAATGTTACTACTACACCAATTTCGTCCATATGTGCGGCAAACATTATCTTTTTGCCGGTTCCCTTCTTATGGGCAATAAGATTTCCCAAATTGTCGGTATATATCTCATCTGCAAAGTCGTTTAACTCGCTTTTTATAAGCTCTGTTATGCCTTGCTCTCTTCCCGAAGGACCATAACAAAGGGATAATTTTTTCAAAAGTTCCATCTATAACACCTCGTCAATTCTTTCTAAAAATAACTCTGCAAGATTTTTGACTGCCGCAAAATCAGTAAGCGATGCAACTGATGCGCAGGAATGAATATATCTGCACGGCAGTGATATTACTGCCGTTCTAATACCTTCTCCGCTAATATGAATACGCCCCGCATCATTACCGCCTGATGTTGAACTTTTATACTGAACGGGAATTTTTGCTGCTTTTCCCATTTCAAAAATCTTTTTACGGAGAGTATCATCTACTATTGTAGTCCTATCCATAAAGGTGACCGCCGCACCTGCACCCATTTTTGTTACGCTCTCATAAGGCTCAAATCCATAAACATCACTACATGAGGTTGCCTCTATTACCAAGGAAATATCCGGCTTAATTTTATACGCTGCAAGCCTTGCGCCTCTTAGTCCCACTTCTTCCTGCGTTGTAAAGCAAAAATATGTGTCATATTTTTGCGGCTTCTTCATAAGTTCTATCAAAACTGCGCACCCTGCACGGTCATCGATTGCCTTTGCCTTTACAGTATTCTCTCCAAGCTTTTCGTACTCTGTGTCAAATACCGCATAATCACCCAATCTTACTAATTTTTCAGCACTTTCTTTATCCTTTGCCCCAATATCGATATAAAGGTCACGAATTTCAGGCACATTGTCCCTTTCGGACTTTTTCTGCAAATGTACTGCTTTCATTCCTATTACGCCCAAAACCTCATTTTCACCGATTTTAAGGCGTTTTGCCAGGATTGTACGCGTATCTATTCCGCCGACAGTCTTAAATTTCAAAAATCCCTTATCGGTTATATCGCTTATAATAAATCCGACCTCGTCCATATGCGCCGCAAGCATAACTTTCTTATCTTGTTTGCCCTTTTTCAGGGCAATAATATTTCCTATTGAATCGATTTCTATTTTGTCGCAATAATCGGAAATTTGGGAAATTATAAATTCGCGCACCTTTTTCTCGTTTCCGCTGACGCCTGAAAGATTTGTAAGTTCTTTTAACAGCATATCCATTCCTCCTCCGAAAGTTCGTCTGCAAATGCTGTAACAAGGTCACAAACAGCTTCAACATCAGATACTTTAATAGTTTCTACGAGAGTATGCATATATTTTAAAGGAATGGACAAAAGTCCTGTTGGAATTCCCTCTTTCACTACCTGTATCTGCCACGCGTCTGTACCGGTGTTGCCGCCCTCAACATCTATCTT
>DMLG01000024.1 GCA_003453455.1 Clostridiales bacterium | reverse complement strand
CTTCCGATATATTTAAAATCAGAGTTTCCTCTTCTTTTTTTGTGAGCGGCGGCGGAAGAATGTCCTGTCCTCCTATGTAAAGTAGGTCATTTGCGCCAAAATACATATTTACGATTTTCTCTTTTAGACATTCCAAAAAGTCAAGCATTTTTCTGTCCTTTCTACACCATTATTCGGTTAAGTATTATTTCGTCTTCAAAATTTTCATCAAAAAATCCCAAAACAGCGCCTTCATATATTTTTTCGTTTACAACTGCTCTGTCAAGCCTTATTCCCATAACCACACCACTTTTTCCGACTGTTTTATATGGTACTATGCAGACATTTTCACACATTTCCAAATCTTTTTGCGAAAAATGTGTATCAAAAAAATCATAAATAAGCCTTGTATTTCCGAAAATTACAGGTTTACCTAAATAAAATACAGCGTTTCCGCTGTCATAAAGCGCTGGCTTTTCTATTATTTTGCCTTTGTAACAGAGAGTAATTATGCTATGTTTTACAAAAATCTCCTTTTTTATTTTAATGACTATCTCATATACGGGCAAAATCATTAAAGCTCCCAATATAGTGTTTGCGTGCATAAAAGTCATTATCCCCGCAAGAAAAAAAGAAGAAGCATGAAAAATTATGTAAAAACTTAAAAATTCCCGTTTTTTTCGCGGGTTTTCGCATATTGCCGTAATCATAAAAGATACCAAAAGGCTTACAGGAGGCAGCGAGAGTATGCCGAAATAAGGGAAAAAAACAAGTACTCCCTGCATACCTCCCAGAAAAGCTGCAAAAAAAGCGCGAAAGGGGCGGATTTTTTTTGAGCAGATAAGATGCACTAATATGATAAGCTCAAAATCAAACAAAAAGTTTATCAAAAATGCTAAATCAAGGTATATACTCATATTACCGCTCCCTTTTTCACATTATAGCAAACCACGGACATATATATTGTCAAATGATGTTGTTGTTTTTTGACAAGCTTTCGACAAAAATATATTTTAGATTTTTATTGAAAAAAACAAAAAAACGCTGTATAATATACTTTGTTAATAATTATAGTGTGCTTAAAAAGCGTGCTGGAAATGGAGATTTTTATGCCAGAAGAGAAAAAAATAACCTCAATCGGAGGTCAGGCAGTTATCGAAGGCGTTATGATGCGCGGACCTTTTAAGACCGCAGTAGCTGTACGAAAGCCTGACGGCAATATTGAATGTAAAATAGATGAAAACGGAACAAAAAAGCATAATTGGTTTTTAAGGCTTCCCATAATACGAGGTTGCGTCAATTTTATCGAAAGCCTTGTTATAGGCATGAAGGCGCTTATGTTTTCGGCAGAATTTGTCGATATCGAAGGCGAAGAAGAACAAGAGTCAAAATTTGATAAGTGGCTTGAAGATAAGCTTGGGGACAAGATAAAAGATATTGTTATTTATGTGGCTGTTGCTATTTCGGTGGTTTTCAGCGTAGGTCTTTTTATCCTTCTCCCTACTGCTATAACACAGGGTGTTCAGTTTATCTTTGAAAAAATCGGTATGGAAAAAGTATCAAAAACAGGAACCTTTATAAGCCTTTGCGAGGGTATAATAAAAATGATAATTTTTCTTACCTATATGTATCTTATTTCAAAAATGAACGATATTAAGCGCGTCTTTGAGTACCACGGCGCAGAACACAAAACAATAGCCTGCTACGAGGCAGGCGAGGAATTAACATGCGAAAATGTAAAAAAATTCACCCGTTTCCACCCAAGGTGCGGAACAAGCTTTTTGCTTTTCGTTATGATAGTGAGTATTATTTTGTATGCGCTTTTGCCAAAATTCTCAGGCGAGGGATATTCAGCACTTCAAAGACTTTTTTTCCGTATGGGAACAAGGCTTGCACTCCTCCCCCTTGTTGCAGGAATTTCATATGAAATAATTAAGTTTGCAGGAAGGAGCAAAAATGCTTGCGTAAAATGGCTGACAAAGCCTGGACTTTGGCTGCAACGCCTCACAACGCGCGAGCCTGACGAATCACAGATAGAAACCGCCATAGCTTCACTTTTGGCTGTTATCCCCGATATTGAGGGCGCAGACAAATGGTGATTTCCGAGCTTTTGACTGAGATGTCACAAAAACTAAAAGAGTGCGGCATCGAAAATTCCTATTTTGAGGCAAAATGCATTTTGGAATTTACTTTAAATATCAAGCCTTCGGAGCTGATATTAAATGCAAAAAATGAGGTTTTAAAAAAGGACGAAGACAGAGCTTTAAATCTCTTAAAAAGACGCATTTCGGGCGAGCCGCTTCAATATATATTAGGCACACAGGAATTTATGTCGCTTCCATTTTTTGTAACAAAAGACACTTTAATTCCGCGCCAGGATACGGAAACGCTGGTTGAATTTCTGCTTTCCGAAACGGAGGATTTACCCCTCTTGCTACTTGATATCGGCACAGGAACAGGGTGTATTCCCATTTCCTTAGCACATTTTAAAAAGAAATTCCGCTGTCTTGGAATTGATATAAGCGAAAAGGCGCTTTCCTTAGCGAAAAAAAATGCGGATAACTTGGGTGTATCCGAAAGAGTTAATTTTGAAATTTTGGACATACTTTCGCAAATTCCAAACGCTAAATATGATGTTATAGTCTCAAATCCTCCATATATAAAAAGTACAGATATAGACACTCTCGAACCCGAAGTAAGGCTTTATGAGCCCCATCTTGCGCTTGACGGCGGAGCTGACGGACTTACATTTTACCGCAGAATTTGCGATATAGCGCCGAAAATTTTGAAAAACGGCGGTCTTTTGGCTTTTGAAATTGGATTTGACCAAAAGGATAATGTATATAGTCTTATGAAAAATGATTTTAAGGATATAAAAGTGATAAAGGACTTATGCGGTAATAACCGTGTAGTTGCAGGTTATTTAAAATAAAAGGAATGGCATTTGCCATTCCTTTTATTTTAGTTTGTGATTGTTACAGTTTTTGTTTCTTCGTCATAGCCTACCGTATTCCCGAATGCTTCCGCTATTGCTCTTACAGGAACCAATGTTCTTCCATCCATTATCACAGACGGACTGTCAAGCTCTTTTCTTTCTTCATTAACATACATAACATCCTGACCTATTTGCATAACAATAATTTTATCATTATTTATGGCAAATACAGTTTTAGTTTCATCATCCCATTCAACTACCGCTCCCAACGCTTCAAAAATCGCACGAAGAGGCACCATTGTTCTATCGTTTATAATTGTCGGCGCAACATCTAACTGTATTCCTATATCACCCTCTATAACCATAAGGTTTTCACCTACTGTCAGCGTTATATCGACAATTTTCTTTTCAGGTGCCGGTGCTATCAATTTTGTCTCTTCCGTTTTCTGTTCAGGTTCTGCGTATGCACTGATACCTAAAACCATTAGTGCGGATAGCATTATGCTAAAAATTCTTTTGTTCATCTTAAAACTCCTTTTTTATTTCATTATACATCAAAACAATTTCATTTGCAATATTTTTTAACACTTTTAGGGCAATTTTCGTATTATATTACAGATACCCTTTACATAAAACAAGGAGGTGAAAATATGTATTGTCCCATGAACAATTCTGATAGTGATAACTGTATGTGCACAACCCGTTGCTGCCGTTTATACAATACCGCACTTGCATTTTTGGGTGCTGTGATGTTCTTTGTCCTCGGTATAATCTTTGCATTAGTTGAAAGTGACCTTGTTGCAGACGCTCTTCCGCTCCTGATTGTGACATTGGTTCTTATTTTTATAGTATTCATAGTTACAATTCTTACAAGAGGCTGCTGCAATAATTCTTCAAGAGATTAGTTTCATAAAAAAAGGGCGTTTTCCGCCCTTTTTTTGATTTTACCTATTGACAAATACATATACAGGATATATAATGAACATATGAACAGATGTTCATATCTGGGAGGTGTATTTATGAGTTGCGAAAATGCTTCTTGCTCATGCCACTGTCACGAGGAGGAAAATCATCTTTTAATGATTTTGCGGCTTGGCTTTGGTGCAATCATATTTCTGATTGCGCTTTTACTGAAAAATAATCCCCTGTTTATTATATCATATCTGATTTTAGGATATGATGTAATAATAAACGCAGTTAAAAACATCCGGCACATTTTTAATGAGCATTTTCTTATGACCATTGCAACATTTGCTGCATTTATTTTAGGTGAATTCCCTGAGGCATGCTGTGTTATGCTTTTTTACCAGATAGGCGAATTTCTGTCCGATTATGCTCAGGATAAGGCAAAGGATTCAATAGGCGCACTTATGGATTTGCGGTGTGACAGGGCAAGTCTTTTAATGGACGGCACATTTAAAAGCGTACCATCAGAAGATGTCAGAATTGGCAGTATAATTCGCATTTTGCCCGGCGAAAAGGTGCCTTTGGACGGCATCATTAAAAAGGGCGGCACATACTTTGACACAAAGGCATTAACAGGCGAGAGCGTTCCTAAGTTTTTTAAGGAAGGCGACACGGTTTTAAGCGGATATATAGCAGGCGATTCTGTTATCGAAATGGAAGTAACAAAAGAATATGCCGACTCCACAGCGTCTAAAATTCTTGCACTGCTGCAAGACGAAAAAAAAGCAAATTCGGAAAAATTTATAACACGATTTGCAAAAATATATACGCCTATTGTCGTTTTTCTTGCCGTTTTAATTGCTGTTTTGCCGCTCCTTTTTGGCGCAGATTATCATATATGGCTGTATCGGGCGATACTTTTCCTTGTAGTTTCCTGTCCGTGCGCTTTGGTTGTTTCTGTACCTCTTTCCTTCTTCTCAGGAGTTGGTTGCGCTTCCTCAAAAGGAATTTTGGTAAAAGGTGCATACATCTTAGAAAAAGCCGCAAAAATCAAAAATTTCGCATTTGACAAAACAGGCACATTAACCGACGGACAATTTTGCGTACGCTCTGTAAAAAGCGAAAATTTAAGCGATGACGAGCTTTTAAAATACTGCGCACACTGTGAATTTTATTCTTCGCATCCTATTGCAAGCGCAATAAAAGACGCTTATGGCAAAGAAATTGATGAAAGTCTGATTTCCGATTACAGAGAAGTTCCCGGAAAAGGCACCACGGCATATGTTAATTCACATAAAATAGCTATTGGTTCAGCAGATTTTCTGAAGATTTCGGGCGGCGAAAAAAATTCTGTTTATGTTTCTATTGACAACGAATTTGCAGGAAGCATCAAAATCTCCGATATGTTAAAGCCTGAGACGGAAAACGCCATATCAAAGCTTAAATTACTTGGAATTTCCTCGGTTATTTTAACCGGCGACAGCGAGAAAAACACAAAAGAGATTTCAAACATTTTGAAAATTCCTTTTTACTCATCACTTCTTCCAAAAGATAAGGTAACAAAGATTGACGAGCTTAAAAAATCAGGAATTACTGCATTTGCAGGCGATGGAATAAACGACGCACCCGTTTTATCAATGGCAGATGTAGGTGTTTCTATGGGCAAAATCGGTCAGGACGCCGCCATAGAGTCAAGTGATGTTGTGCTTACCACGGATAATTTGGAAAAACTCCCTGTTTTAGTTAGAATTGCAAGAAAAACCATGAGAATTGTCTATGAAAACATAATTCTCTCCATTTTAGTAAAAATTGCAGTTATGGTTTTAGGTGTATTCGGGCTTGCATCAATATGGCTTGCCGTTTTTGCCGATGTCGGCGTTTTAATTCTTGCGGTTATAAATTCACTCCGTGCATTTTTAGCGGGGGATTGACAGGCAGCCTCAAAAAGTGTATAATCCTTATGCTTACAATTTGGAGGGATTAAGATGATTTTAGCAGTTGATGTAGGAAATACAAATATCGTTTTAGGCTGTATTGAAAACGGCAATATCGTTTTTAGCGGAAGGCTTACCACCGACATACAAAAAACCGATATGGAACTTGCAGTAATAATCGAAAATATTTTAAGGCTTAATAATATAAATATTGCTTCATTTGAAGGAGCTATAATATCTTCGGTTGTACCCCCTTTAAATAAAGCATTAAAATCCGCAATAAAATTGGTTACGGGAAAAGACGCATATATGGTGTCAGGTTGTGAGGATTTAAAGGTTGCAATTGACGACCCCGGTCAGCTCGGAAATGACTTGGTTGTCGGTGCAGTTGCCGTGCTTAAAGAATTTAAACCGCCGATTGCTTTGATAGATATGGGAACAGCAACCACAATTTTTGTTATAGATAGAGACAGAAGATATCTTGGCGGTGCTATTATACCCGGCATTATGATTTCCCAAAAGGCTCTTTCCTCCCTCACATCACTTTTGCC
>DMLG01000143.1 GCA_003453455.1 Clostridiales bacterium | reverse complement strand
ACCAGTTTACTGGTGGTTATGACTTGGAGGTAAAATAATATGCACTTAAAACTTGAATTATTGCAAAACGCTCTTTTTCAGGCAGTAAGAGAAGGATTAAACTGTGCAGAAATGAGCGGTGAAATCAACGCTGATGAAATAGCAGATACAACTGCAATACAGGCATTATCTGAAATAAAAGAAATAATACACGATGAAAAAAAAGAGGATTTTGATGTAGTAGAAGAGATAGTATGCGTTTTTGAAAAATATAATATTGATATAGGCGGAAGACACGATTTTTAGTTGCATTTAAACTGCTTGGCTTTTCCTATAAATTAAAAAAAATCACGCACAGTGCGTGATTTTTTTAGTTTATCTTATCCGTTCGCTCCAAACGAATTCCGAAGTGCTTGCAATCAAGAGGGATAGAAAGAGGCATGCCTGGTGCGCAATAATAAAGGCAGCTTTTTCTACCCAAGTTTGACGAGGAAAGCCGCCCCACATACTGAAAGAATAGATGAATGGCGGAACAGATATAATCAGAAAAATTAATAAATAAAGAAAAACTGAAAGAAATCTGTTTTCTGTAAGATACAATCCAAAAATCGCATATAAAGCTGAAAGAACCAAACAGCAAAGAACACCATACATATTTGGTATGCTGACAACTATATTGCAAAAAATCGCATCACCCTCTAAAAAATTGTAACCCTTGAAAAAGTTATAGGTAATCACATCTCCAACCGACCCTGCTAAAAGTGATGCAGAAATTGCAAAGCATACTATCTTGAACAGATTCTTTTTGCTCCGTCTGGGTGAATAAATAATGGTTACAGGCAAAAGTACAAGCAAAAATGAATATATAACAAATGATACTGTTTGAATATTTATGTATTTTAGAGATATTGCCGCCGTAGCAAAATCCCACAATTTGAAATACAAATATAAAAACCAAAGGGCGAGACATAAAAAATTAAAAAATGATACAAGAGTGCGCTTTGTGTGTGTAGTATAATCCATTTTTTCCTCCCAAATTACTGTTCCGTATATTCGTTTTCAGCGGTTGCGAGCTGATCCCAAACAAGCTCAATCCAAGTATAATTACTCGAACCTGCAATCATAATAGCGATGGAAAAGAGCAACTGTGAGGCAATTTGTAACGCATTATTTGTAATCCAAAAAAGAGAAAAAATACGACCTTCTGTAAGCATATTTGAAAAGAGCGGCAAAAGAATCCTTAATGTGAAAAGCAAGAGAACAAGCATTTTTGCGATAGCCTTATCCCGGTCAAAGAAAATACCTGTATAGATTGCCACAATACCATAGATAATACTGAAAACCGTACCCAAAAGTCCATAAGTATCCCAAAAGGTTATAGAATATACGAAACCGCCTTCTTTTAAAAATTCCAAAACCTTAGCCTGTGATAAAATGTCTGATGCAGGCTTACTGACCAGGAAATATATTATCCATGAAGCTGTTATAAGATGGCATATACCATATGCAATAAATCCTGCGCGTGCGAGCTTTATGCGCCCATATTCAAACATCGAAGGTACTATAAACACAACAGGCAGAAAAATTCCGCCAAACATACGCAGGAATGTATAACCTATATTTGATACATTCATTTTGTTGTATGCCAGTGCCGAAGATATGAAGTCAATATGATTCATATAAAAATAGAATAGTCCTGAAATAAGGGACAATAGCATCAGAGATTTAAAAATATATCTTTTCGTAAAAGAATTTTCCATTTCCAAATCCATATCCATATTATCTCTCTCCTCTTTTATAGTATAATTTTATGATACCATATTCTGGACTAAAAAGCAACAGATTTTTATCAGTTTTTTGGATAAAAGTATTTACTTTATAGTAAAAAAAGGGTATAATATACTAAATAAAAGTAATTTTGGCAGGTTTTGTATGTTTAGTTTTATAAATATTCTGATAAATGTGCCGATAACGCTTATTGCGCTTACAGGTCATGAGTTTGCACACGCATGGGTTTCTACAAAACTTGGTGACCCGACACCGGGGTATGAGGGCAGGCTCTCTTTAAATCCTATGGCGCATCTTGATATCACAGGCACAATTTTAATGATACTGACAGGGTTTGGCTGGGCAAAACCCGTTAGTATAAATCCCTCGTATTACAGGGACAGAAAAAAGGGTATGGCACTTACTGCAATAGCAGGACCGCTTTCAAATTTTTTGATGGCATTTTTTGGTGTTTTAGTTGGTACACTTCTATTGATTATAGGAAATTCACTTGGCTTTAATGAGTCAGTTCTCCGAAATATAAACATGATATTTTATCTTTTTGCATTCAGAAATCTTTGCTTTATGGTATTCAATTTGATACCTATACCGCCGCTTGACGGTTCCAAGGTCTTAGGACTTTTTATACCGAACAGAACATATTACACTATTTTGCAATATGAGAGATATTCTATAATTCTTATTATGGTATTATCTCTAACGGGCGTATTTAATAGTGTTATAGGCGGAGGAGTAAGCGCTGTTTTCTCGCTAATATCAAGGGCAGTTTCGGTAATAGTTTCGCCGATAATTTAGGCAGGTGAAAAAATGGACAGCCTTTTATATAAACTTGACAGTTTTGAAGGTCCTCTCGACCTTTTGTTGCATCTTATATCTAAAAATAAGGTAAGCATTTACGATATCCCAATAGTGGAAATAACAGAACAATACCTTAATGCAATCCGTGGAATTGAAGACTTGCAGCTTGAAAATACGAGCGAGTTTTTGGTGATGGCGGCGCAGCTTTTGTATATTAAATCCAAAATGCTTCTTCCTAAAAATGAGGAGGAGGAAGAGGAGGATCCTCGTGAGGATTTGGCGCAGCGGCTTATAGAATATCAGCGCTTTAAAGAAGCGTCAGCGGAGCTGAGAAAATCTGAATTTGCAACAAACCATATGTTTTTTAAAAACGAGGAACCTATTAAGTTTCCAATTCCCCAATATGATAGAAAGCATACTGTGGACGAGCTAATAGACGCGTTTGGCTCAATTCTGCAAAGAAAAATCCGTTTTTCAAAGCCTGAAAAGCGGGCGTTTTCAGGCATTGTTGGAAGGGAAAAGGTTTCAATAACCGATATGTCAAAAAGGATAGAGCAAAGGCTTAAAAAATCAAAAAAAATCACATTTATTTCTGCCTTTGACGGGGCGAAATCCAAGCCTGAACTTGTGGCAATTTTCCTTGCAATTTTGGATCTTATATCTCAAAGTAAAGTTTTTGCAGATTACAGCGAGGAAGCTCACGATTTTGTTTTAAGAGGAAAATAAAGAGGTAAGAAATGATTAAAGATAAAATTCCTTATGCGATAGAAGGAATACTTTTTGCAGCGGGTGAGCCTGTTAAAGCGGCTAAGCTTGCAGCAGTTTTAGAAACAGATATTGATACCGTTTCTGAGGCGGTAAAACTTTTAAAATATAATTATGATACCGAACAGCGCGGAATGACGATAATTGACATTGATGATGGCTATCAGCTGTGTTCAAGACCTGATTATTATAATTACATACAGCTTATTTTAGGAGAACAGAGAAGACAGGCACTTTCAAATGCTGCAATGGAGACACTTGCCATTATTGCATATAAGCAGCCTATAACGAAAGGACAGGTTGAATATATACGCGGTGTCAATTCCGATTCTGCTGTAAATCGCCTTGCAGAGCGTGGATTGATTGAAGAATGCGGAAGATTAGATGCACCGGGAAGACCTATTTTGTATAAAACAACACAGAATTTTTTGAGATGTTTCGGTATTTCAACCCCTAAGGATTTGCCGCCGTTAGATATGTCACAGCTTGGCGCAGAATATGAGCAAATTTCAATGGATATTGAGGATAACCCGCCACTTGACGGTCAGGAGGAATTAGAATCTCCAAAAGAGTAGAGAAGTGAAAGGAGCATATATGAAGATTAGTTTAATTATCCTTTCTGCACTCGTAATTACCTTGATTTTATTGCTTTTTTTGCCTGTGAGGCTTGAAATAATGTATGAAAACGAAGAAACAGAAGAAAAAGTAAAGCTTGTCATAAAATATGGATTTATAAAGTACCGTATCCGCCCCAATAAATCACAAAAAAAATCCGAAGAAAAAGGCGAAAAAAAAGAAAAATCAGATAAAGACAGCTTTTCTTATGAAAAAAAGAAAGCTGAGCTCCAAAAATATATTCATATATTTAATGCGGTAAAAGAAGATGTTTCAAAATTACTTTCATATGCTGCAAAACGAGCGGTTGTTTTTGATAAAATAGCAGTAAAATCAGAATTCGGATTTGATGACTCAATGCACACAGGTATTTTTACAGGACTTTATAATGGGTTTGTTTATAGCATTATGGGGGTTTTGCACCATACATCAAATCTTAAAAATATGGATGTAAAGCTTCAACCGATTTTTGGAAAAAAATGCTTTAATATCCATTTTTCTTGCATATTGCATATAAAAACGGCGCATATTATAGTTATTGCATTTAATGTACTTAGAATATTTCGAAAAATCAAAAAGGAAGGGAGATTGTAATTTATGTCAGAACATCCAATTCAAGGACTTATGGATACAGCTATGAGCAATATAAAATCCATGGTCGATGTAAATACCATTGTAGGAGACCCTGTAACCACACCTGACGGAACGGTAATAATACCAATTTCGACAGTAAGTTTTGGGTTTGGTGCAGGAGGAACACAGTTTGCTGCAAAAAATGACAGCATTGCACCAACGGAGCCTATGTTCGGAGGCGGATGCGGCGGAGGTGCAAATGTGAAGCCTATCGCATTTTTGGTTGTTGGAGGCGGAAATATTAAGCTTTTGCCGATTAGCGATAAGGTTACACCCGTGGATAAGATTATAGATGTTGTGCCGGATGTTGTGGATAAGGTAAACGGAGCATTTTCGGGCGCCATTGATAAGATTATGGGCGCGCGGTCAAAAAAGAAAGATGAAAAGAGTGCTACCAAGCAAACTTCGCAATTTGTTGATATTGCAGAGTAATTTATTCTGGACAGCCTTGGGGCTGTCCTTGATTTTTAAGGAGAAGATATGCCTTATACGGAAAAAGACAAAATTTTGATGAATGTTCAAAAGCCTACAAGATATACGGGCGGTGAACTGAACAGCGTAAAAAAGGATAAAAATGCGGTGGATTGCAGGTTTGGGTTTTGCTTTCCTGATGTATATGAAATAGCAATGTCCAATCTTGGGATGAAGATACTATACCATGTTTTAAATGAGCGCCCCGATACCTACTGCGAAAGAGTTTTTGCACCATGGGTTGATATGGAGGCAGAAATGCGAAAAAGGGGTATGAAGCTATTTGCTCTTGAAACGGGAGATGAGGTTACAGACTTTGATATTTTGGGTTTTACGCTTGGTTATGAGCTTTCCTATTCAAATGTTTTAAATATGCTTGACTTGGCAGGAATACCGCTGCTTGAAAAGGATAGGGACGAGAATTTTCCTATAATTTGCGGAGGCGGACTTTGTGCTTATAATGCAGAGCCTATTGCAGAAATTTTTGACTTTTTTATGCTTGGCGAGGGTGAAGAAAGCATATGCCAAATAACCGAAGAATACATAAAATGGAAAAAAGATGGCAAGAAGTGTAAAAAAGACTATTTGCGTGCTATTGCACGCCTTGATGGGATTTATGTGCCGTCGTTTTATGATGTTGAGTATAATGATGATAATACAATTAAAAGCATAACTCCAAATGAAGAGTGTGCAAAACCAAAAATCCGCAAAACAATAATGAAGGATTTTGATAAGGCGTATGCACCTGAAACGCTGATAGTGCCTTTTGGCGAGGTTGTGCATGACCGCGTTATGCTTGAAGTTTTCAGAGGCTGTATAAGAGGCTGCCGTTTTTGTGAGGCGGGGTATGCTTACCGTCCAAAAAGAGAGCGGAGCGAAAAAAAACTTTCATATCTTGCGGATAAGCTTTTGTGCGCGAGCGGTTATGATGAAATTTCTCTTTCATCACTCAGTACAAGTGATTATTCGCAGCTTCCTGAGCTTACAGATAATCTTTTGAAAATTACCGAAGAAAAGAAAATAGGACTTTCTCTCCCTTCACTCCGAATTGATAATTTTTCTTTAGAGCTTATGGATAAGGTGCAAAAGGTGCGCAAAAGCGGAATAACCTTTGCGCCTGAGGCCGGAACGCAAAGAATGCGCGATGTGATAAATAAAAACATTACAGAAGAAGATGTTCTGGCATCTTCAAAAATGCTTTTTGAGGGCGGCTGGACAAATGTGAAGCTGTATTTTATGATAGGACTGCCGTCAGAAACGGAAGATGATATTTTAGGAATTGCTGACCTTTCGCAAAAAGTACTCGGAGAATACTTTTCAATACCTAAGGAAAAACGCGCAAAAAATATAAATATTACAACTAGTACATCAAGCTTTGTTCCAAAACCGTTTACTGCTTTTCAATGGGCGAAACAAGACAGCAGGGCGGATATTGTAAAAAAGCAGGATATTTTAAAAAAGGCAATAACGCAAAAGCAAATACGCTATATTTGGCACGATAATAAGACGAGCTACTTAGAAGGTGTGTTTGCACGGGGAGACAGGCGACTTCTTCCTGCAATAGCAGAGGCAGTGAAAAACGGCTGTAAATTTGACAGCTGGGATGAACAGTTTAAATTTGACGAATGGCTCAAAGCCTTTAAAAAGTGCGGAATTGACGCTGATTGGTATTTGCGTGAGCGTTCTTATGACGAAATTCTTCCTTGGGAGCATATTGACATAGGAATAACCAAAGAATTTTTTGTTCGTGAGAATGAAAAGGCAAAAAGGGCGCAGACAACGCCTAATTGCAGTGAAAAGTGTTCGGGTTGCGGAATGAAGTCGTTTGGGGCAGGTGTTTGCTGTGAGTAATTATATTATTAAATATTCAAAGGGCGATAGTGTAAAGTATATTTCGCACCTTGATTTTGTGAGAACATTTCATCGCGCAGCGAGAAGAGGCGGACTTTTAATGGAGTATTCGGGCGGCTTTAATCCGCACCCCGTTATGACAATTGCAATGCCGCTTTCGGTTGGCGTAACATCCGAAACTGAGTATATGAAAATAGGATTTTTAGAGGATTATACCGAAGAGGAGATAAAAAGCAGACTAAATGCCGCTTTTCCCGAAGGTCTTTTTGTTATCGCCGTAAAGAAACTTACAGAAAAGGAAAAGATGTTTTCAAAGATAAATAAGGTCGTGTATAAAACGGAAATTGAGTGTAACGACAGCCGTCTTTTTGATAGCGATGCTTTTCTTTCAAATAAGCAGCTTTTGGTTATGAAAAAGACTAAAAGCGGTGAAAAAGAGGCGGATATAAGGCCTTATATATATGAATTTGAGGCAAAAAAAAGCGAAAAAAATAAGATAGAGGTAAAAATGTGTTTAGCCGCAGGGAATGACTATAATTTAAAGGTCGAAACTGTGCTTGCGGCAATGGAAAAATACTCAGAAGGTTTTGAAATAACATTTTCTATGTCGCACAGAGTAAAGATTTTAGCAGACGATAAAGAGATACTTTAAAAAATTCCCAAAGGTCTATGCCTTTGGGAATTTTATACCCTGATAGCTTCCACGCCTTAACATCTCTTTATCGATTTCATTTAGTACAACAAATTTTTTAAGGCTCCAAAGCGGCGCAATAAGGCTATCCCGTCCGCCGTCGCCTGTAAGGCGCTGGATTACGGTATTTTCGTCAAAAAGTTCAAGACAGTCGCAAATAATTCCTACATACTCCGAAAGTGAGAGTGTGTCAAACTCTCCGTTTTCATACTCTTTTGCCATTTTTGTGCCCTTTAAAATATGTAATAAGTGTAGCTTAATAAAATCAGGGCGGAGCATTGATACCGTTTTTGCACTTTCAAGCATCATCTCACGCGTTTCGCCGGGAAGTCCGATAATAAGATGAACGCACACCCTTATATTTCTTTTTTTGAGACGCTTGTATCCATCTAAAAAATCGGAGAAACTGTGGCATCTGTTTATTCTTTTTCCTGTTTCATCAAAAATTGTTTGCAGTCCAAGCTCTACAATCAGGTAGGTTCTGCTGCTTAAATCTTCGAGATAGTCTATGATTTCTTCGCTTAGACAGTCAGCGCGTGTTGCGATAGCAAGGCCTATAACGCCGTCAATTTTTAATACAGGCTCAAATTTCTCTTTTAAAATATTTACGGGGGCATATGTATTTGTATTTGCCTGAAAATATGCAATATACTTTGCCTTTTCCCACTTTTTGTGCATTCTTGTTTTTACTTTTTCAAATTGTGTGAGAATGTCTTCATCCGGATTTCCTGCAAAATCACCGCTGCCCAAGTGGCAGTATGTGCAGCCGCCGACGCCTTTTGTACCGTCTATATTAGGGCAGGTAAAGCCGCCGTTTAGCGCAACTTTAAAAACCTTTTCGCCAAAGGTTTTTTTTAGATGATAATTCCATGTATGATATCGCTTATTATCAAGCGAAAATTTGAAATCGTTTGTCATATCATTTCTCCATAATTAAAAAGGGCGCTATGCTGCGCCCTTTTTAACCGCAAGTCTTATGAAAGTTCAAAAGATTTGCAGTCCGTACATTGATCCTGAGAAGGATTTGATTCGTGTGTGCCGATTGTAACACAATCTAAGGAGCAGTAGTCCTTTGTTTTACAATGATTTTTGCATTGTGAAACGGTACATTTGATACATTCATTAGGTTTACAGCTAAAATCCATAATTTACACCTCCTTGTAGTATGTTTCCCGAAAGAAGATATAAATATGCAATTTTACAAAAGATGTTTATATTTGTTGTAAAGTTTTAAAGCGGCAGAGATTTCACTTGATGTCAGAACACTTTTAATATATTCCTTTATTTCGCTGTTTTTGCCCTGTTTTCGAAGTTCAGTAACCTTTGAAATATCCACCTTGGAAATTATTGCCATACCCTGAGAAATTTCGTCTTTACTTGCCTCATTCATAATCCGCTCATATGCTGTTTTTCCTTCATTAGGAACTTTTACATCAGATTTGTTTTCTTCTTTTTTCTCCGGTTCTGTGGGCTTTTTAGTTTCCGCATTTTCTGCTTCAAGCTCATTTAGAGCAGCAAGCATTTCTGATGCGGACTGCTTATCAAAATTTATAATATTATCGAGTACCTGTTTGTCAGAAAGCTCCTTTGCAACTTCGGTAAAGCTGATTGCCGTGTTTTCAGAAGAATTTTCACCACCGGGTGTAATTTTTGGCGCTAAATAGAATTTAAAATAAGAATATGCACCGATAACAACAGCAACCAAGAGTACGCAAATTATTGATATTATCCAAATCAAAATTTTTAAAACCTTCTTTTTCTTGCTCATATATATACTCCTTTATTTTCCGATAAACATAGTGATTATACTGATTGCAAGGGGAATAATCAAAGAAAATGCAACTAAAAGGCATGTAATTCTTTTTGCTTTATCGCTAATATGCATTTAAATTTCCTTCTTTCGTAATTTTTCAAAAAATAACTTCAAAATATCGGAGGATTCTTTTTCGTAAATTCCGCCGCTTGCATTTACCTTGTGAGCAAAAAGACCCGAAAGGTCGCAAACGCTTCCGAAAGCCCCCGCTTTTTTATCGTATGCTCCGAAAAAAACATTATCAATCCGCGCACCGATTATAGCTCCTGCACACATAGGACAAGGCTCTAAGCTGACATAGATATCGCAGCCGCAAAGACGCCAGCCTCCAAGCTTTTTGCAGGCTTTATCGATTGCGGTAATTTCAGCGTGCATAAGCGCATTTTTTTTGGTTTCACGCATGTTGTGGGCTCGTGAAATTATTTTCCCATCCTTAACAATAACTGCACCGACAGGCGTTTCTTTTTTGTCAAATGCCTTTTTTGCCTCGATAAGAGCAGCTTCCATAAATTTATTGTCCATATTTTATCCTCACACTCTTCTAACATTCTATCATATTTTAAAAAGTTTTGCAATAAAGATATTGTTTTTATATGAAAAAATTGATATAATAAGGGCTGTATAATTTGTTATAGGAGCAAAAAATGGATTATAGCGTATTCAAAATTTTGGAATTTGATAAAATACTTGAAAAAATGGCAGGTTTTACTGCGAGTGAGACGGTAAAGGAGAGAATTTTAACTCTTTTGCCTTTTTCGGATATAGAGGATGCGAAATTTGCACAAAAAGAAACAACGGAGGCGCAGACAATATGCCAGAGGACAGGCAATCCGCCTGTTGATTTGGGAGTTAGAAATGTTACCTCTGCCATCAAAAGGAGCAGTATGGGAGGACAGATGAGTCCCTCCGAGCTTTTGGGAGTATCACGGCTTTTATATGTTGCAAGGCGCACAAAAAGCTATCTTGCCTCTTGTGAAAATCTTGAAATTCTTGAAGGTATAGCAAATGGCTTGATGCCTGATAAGGCACTTGAAGACATGATAAATCTTGCAATTTTGTCGGAAACGGAAATTGCCGATGATGCATCAAGAGAGCTCTCTGATATTAGAAGAAAAATAAAAAGCCTTAATGTCAAGATTAAGGATAGTCTCAATATGATGATAAGGTCGGAAA
>DMLG01000052.1 GCA_003453455.1 Clostridiales bacterium | reverse complement strand
GTAGGTCCTTGGCTCACGGCCTTTGCCTTTGGCACATCTTACTTTTCTGCGGTTATTTTTGTTGGATATGCAGGACAATTTGGCTGGAATTTTGGTCTTTCATCAACATGGATAGGGCTTGGAAACGCATTTATAGGCTCACTTCTTGCTTGGAGTGTTTTGGGACGCCGTACAAGAATTATGACACAGCATTTAGACAGCAAAACTATGCCCGACTTTTTCGGAAGCAGGTACAATTCTCCTGCGCTTAAAATTTTTGCGTCAATTATAGTTTTTATATTTTTGATACCATATACAGCATCGCTTTATAACGGACTTTCCAGTCTTTTTAACATTGCTTTCTCTGTTCCATACTGGGTATGTATTTTAATTATGGCGGTCCTAACAGGACTATATGTAATTTTCGGCGGATATATGGCAACCGCAATAAATGATTTTATTCAGGGCGTTGTTATGCTGTTCGGTATTGTTGTCGTAATTGCATCAGTTCTTGTTAGTAAGGGCGGATTTATGCAGGCAATGACCGACCTTTCACAAATACAGGCAGACGGCATACAAATGAACGGCGCATTTACTGCATTTTTAGGTCCTGACCCTCTGTCACTCCTGTTTGTTGTAATCCTTACATCCCTTGGTACTTGGGGACTTCCACAGATGGTCGGAAAGTTTTATTCAATAAAAAGTGAGGATTCGGTAAGAAAAGGTACTATCATATCAACATTTTTTGCAATTATTGTGGCAGGAGGCTGTTATTTCTTAGGAGGATTTGCAAGACTCTTTCAGCCTGAAACAACGGCGGAGGGAAAAATTCTTTTCGATACAGTTGTTCCGTCGATGCTTAAAGATTTAAATCCCATAGTCATAGGGATTGTCATAGTTTTGGTACTTTCCGCGTCTATGTCCACGCTTTCATCGTTGGTACTCACATCAAGCTCAACTTTAACCCTTGATGTTATTGTTCCGAAGAGAAAAAAGGAAATATCAGAAAAGAATACTGTTTTGATTATGAGACTGTTTATTGTGTTCTTTATTGTGATTTCCGCAGTTATCGCAATTATTAAGGATTCAAAACCGGGGCTTACCTTTATTGCACAAATGATGGGCGTTTCGTGGGGAGCGTTGGCAGGGGCATTTTTGGCACCCTTCTTATACGGACTTTACTGGAAACGCACAACGAAGGCATCTGTTGCAGTTTGTTTTATCTATGGGGTAGTGCTAATGATATTCCAGATGTATGTGAGCCTTTCGGGTATGAAATTTGCAAATCCGTTTATGGCATATATGTTTAATAATTCCATTCGGTCAGGTGTTTTGGCTATGGTTGGCGGACTTATTATCGTACCCGTTATATCCCTTTTCACAAAAGCCCCTGATAAAGATATGGTTGAAAATGCCTTTTTGTGTTATAATAAGGAAGTAGTGACAGTTGCAAAGGATTCTTTGGGCGAGTAGATAAAGGGGGATTTTATGAAAATTACAACTAAAAAAATTGCAGAGGCAGGGCTTCTGCTTGCAATAATTCTGATTATGCAGACGATAAAAAATATTTCAGCATTTATTTCGGGTCCTGTTATAAATGCAGTGTTGGTTATTGCAGCAATAGAGCTTGGGATTTGGTGGGGGATTGGATTCTCGATACTTACACCTCTTACATCAATCCTTATTGCGCCTGCATCTGCTATGACAATGATAACACAGGCGACATACGGCGTTAATTTGCCTGTAATTATGATAGGAAATATAATTTTTGTGCTTTTTGCATATTACGGCAGAAAAAAAGGTGAAAAAGAATTTATTTTAGGACTGATTTTGGGCGCAGTAGTTAAGTGGCTGTTTATGTGGGCTTGCGCAGACCTTATAATAAAACCGCTGTTTGAGCAAAATTTAGGAAAGCTTTTAGCTGCTGTAAACAAGGTATTTTCGACATTACAGCTATATTCGGGACTTTTGGGCGCAATAATAATCTATCCCGTAAGCCGTGCCATTGCTGCGGTAAAGGCGAAAAAAGATGAGTAGAAAAGAAAAGGCAATGGAGCTTTTTGAGAGCGGATATAACTGCTCACAGGCGGTGGTTTTGGCATTTGCCGACCTTTTGGGCGTTGATGAAAAGGCGCTTGCAAGGCTTACAAGCTCCTTTGGAGGCGGAATGGGACGCCTTCGGGAGGTTTGCGGTGCAGTTTCCGGAATGTTTATGGTTGCAGGACTTTTGTACGGGTATGACGGAGCGGAAACAGGCGCAAAAAAAGCGGAGCATTATGCGAGAATACAGCATTTAGCGGAGCGATTTTCGCAAGATACAGGCTCAATCGTGTGCCGAGAGCTTTTGGGACTCGATAGGAAAAAAGACAGTCCAACACCTGATAAAAGGACGGAGGAGTATTATAAAAAACGCCCCTGCCGTGAGCTTGTGGGGTTGGCGGCAGAAATTTTAGAAGAAATGATTGAAGAGAAATAGCACAGCGTAAGCTGTGCTATTTTATCGCATCTATTACATACTCGATTAAAGCTGTCCATTCGTCGATTAATCCTTGCTTGATTTTGAGGTCATATTCTGCCGTATCGCATATCCTTTTAATCAAAAAATCCTCGGAAAAGCCTTTGCAGTCGGATATATATTTTTTTGCAATATATGGGGAAAGTTTAAGCTTTGCGGCTACCAAATCATAATTTGCCCCTTCTTGTAAAAGCAGCTTACACCTTAGCAGCTTGTCAAAATTTGAGGAGAGGAGATACAGAACATTAAAGGCGGAAACCTTGCTTTCTTGAAGCCGCAGCAGGATTTTTACCGCATTATCCCGTTCTCCCTTTAAAATAGCATCGGTTATGTTGAAAATTATAACGCTAAGGGGTTTTGATACCACCTTTTCAATATCACTTTGGTAAATTTCCGCGCCGCAGTAGTCAAACAGCTTTGAAAGCTCGTTTTTTATATTGATTATGCCGGGGTCGCAAAGGCTCAAAAGATATTCGGCAGTTGATTTTGATATTTTTTTGCCGTTTTTCTGCACCTCTCGCATAATCCATGCTACAAGCTCATAATCTTTGAGATAGCAAAATTCAACGGAAAGTCCTTCTTTTGATACAAGTTTATAAAGGCTGCTGCGCTTATCTACCGCTTGTTCGTCAAAAATAAGAATGACGAAATCAGGAAGATCGGAAAGTCTGTTCTGCCAAAAACTGCGCACTTCATCGCCGCCCGAAATTTTGGATTTAAAAATCCCGCTGTTTTTTATTATAATAATTTTCTTTTCCGCCATAACGGGAAATGCGTCTATGGCATCGTCAATTCTAGCGAAATCCGAAGTTTCGCCGTCAAGGAAAATGCGGTTGAAATCAGCAAAGCCGTCATCGGGTACTAAATTTTGCATATATTTCACATATGAATCTTTTATAAAGGTCTCTTCACCGAAAAAAAGATATAAATTGCCGATTTTTTTGTTTTTTAGCTGCTGTTTTAATGTGAGAAAGCTATCTTCTTTTTGCGGCATTCTGATTTCCTCCTAACAATGAATTGTATTTTATATTCCCCTTTTTGTCTATCTTGAAGCGTATATCACCCAAAAGGTCGGTGCGCAAGACCGTTGCGCCCATATTTTCAAATTCTGCCACAACTTTGTTGTCAGGCAGTCCGTAACGGTTGTCCTTGCCAACACTTATGACGGCAATACGCGGATTTAGTGCCCGTATAAATGCAGAACTGTTCCCGTCTTGTGAGCCGTGGTGAGAGACTTTTAAAAGGTCAATATCCCTTGGCGGCAAAAGATTTTCTTCTGCCTCAAAATCGCCAGTAAACAGCGCGGTAAAATCTCCGTAACTCGCCTTTATTACCAAAGATGTGTTATTTTCATTTTCGTCATCTGCAAGCGAGACATCAGGTGCAATAACATAAAGCTTTAACCCTGAACGAAAGCGGATTTCATCACCTATGTGCAGATATTCGGTTTTAATATCCTTTTTACGCGCGAGCTCTTCAAGCTTTAAGCGGTAAATGCTATCAGGCATGGAATCGGGCAAAATAAGGGTGTTGATTTTAAGGTTTTCCGCAGCGGTAACTATGCCTTCTGCGTGGTCTTTGTGATAATGCGAAACAATGGCGACATCAATATGCGTAAATCCGTGAGATATCAGATATGGAAGAAAAATACTTTCGCCGATGTTGTAGTTTTTCTCATAATCGCTTGAACCGCCGCCGTCTATTAAAACTGTTTCGCCGTAGCTCGTGTGCA
This sequence comes from Clostridiales bacterium, assembly GCA_003453455.1. Lineage (GTDB taxonomy): Bacteria > Bacillota > Clostridia > UBA1381 > UBA1381 > UBA1738. The sequence continues at coordinate 1,678 of DMLG01000052.1, read as the reverse complement.
GAACTGCTGCATCGCCTTGTCCCACATTTACAAAATATATGCCGAGCGAGTTTATACTAAAATCAAGCGCAATACATATAAAAAGTCCCAAAGCAGCAGCGAGTATGAATTTGGTTTTGGAAGTGTTAAATTTGTAACTTATAGCGCGTATGAATATCCACCACAAAAGACAGAAAAATATAATTGCTATAACAGACGGAGTGGGCAGGGTTATGTAGTAAAAAGGCAGTCTTTTAATAACAAACGGTGCAAAATGTAAAACAGATAGTGCGCCGTGGTAAATAAGCCTTATGGGACTCAGAAAAAGGTAAGCGCCGCCGTTAATAAAAAGTATTGGTGCAGTAAATATGACGGCGGCAACAAACGGCAAAAGAACGGGCACAAGGAAAACGGAATAAATCGGTGTGCCGTTAAAGTAATATGCTGAAAATGGCATAGCCCCGAAAAGAAGAATGATAAAGACCGATAAAGGTGCTGCAAGGCGCAGCTTTCTTAGCTTGCGAAACCCCGAAAGTCTGCGATAGACGGGTTTATAGCAAAGGAGTATTAAAGCCGTTGAAATTACCGACATCATAAATCCCGCGTCAAAGCAAAGAAGGGGATTATATACAGTCAGTAAAAACACGGTATATGATAGAATACTGAACTTGTCACTATATCCTTTAAGCTGTTTTGCACAAATTACAAGCCCTGCCGTAATACACGCTTTTAGCGCGATAGACGAGCTGTTTACAAAAAGAATATAGAAAGTTATAGCCGCAATAAAAAGAATATTGCGGTATTTTTTTTTTGAAGATAACAGCGACACGAGAAAAATGATAATCGAAATATGGGTAAAGGACGAGTAGAGTATGCGTCCTACGCCTGTTTTCAAAAGTAATGTCCGATAATTTTTGTCAAAATAGCTTTTATCGCCGAATAAAACGGCAGAGGTTAGAGCAAAAGAGTCGTCATCGAGGTAACTTTGCATATTTTCAAATATGCGATACCTCAATTTGCCTGCCCAAAATGCAGGGGAAAGAGAATTTGCCCTGCCGGTTTTTGAAAGTTCAAAAGCAGTAAGGCGTGCAAATATGCCCTTGCTCTTATAAAAAAGCTTGTAATTAAATCCGAATTCGTTTGAAACCTCCGAAAAATCGGTCAAAAATCCCCAAGCGCGTACGGTATCGCCAAAACTCAGCTCCTCGGTAGTATTAAGCAGGATTTTCTTGTCTATACGATATGTTTCTCCCAGATATGTAAGTGAATCCGCCATTACTTCATAGCGGTATTTGTACTTTGCAAGAGAAATCTGAGGGAGTGAGCGGACAGTGCCGCATATTTCCACATATTTTTCGGGGAATTTATTATATAAACTGTTTTCGGCGGCGGAAAGGTATCTTGCATTTCCTGCGAGAAACATTACAGCCGCAAGAAGAACAGGCGCGGTCTTGTATTTTAGTACTATTTTGGATAAAAGTATTGCTAAAATAACACATACGGTAAATAGAAGTACATATAAAAAGCTTATGATGGGAGCGGAAACTATACCAAAAATATAGGCGGCACAACATATTGTGATAAGAGAAAACATATTCTATTTATCCCTATTTTTGCAGAAAGAACAATTTTCGCAGCCGGATAGACATCTGCCCTTTTTTTGTATCACAAAAATACCTGATAATGCACATAAAACTAC
>DMLG01000151.1 GCA_003453455.1 Clostridiales bacterium | reverse complement strand
GAGATTATTATGAGGTTTTGGGCGTTTCAAAGGGTGCGTCCGCCGATGAAATAAAGAAAGCATACAGAAAAGAGGCAAAAAAATATCATCCCGATTTACATCCCGGTGATAAGGCTGCTGAGGCAAAGTTTAAAGAGATAAACGAGGCTTATGAGGTGCTTTCTGACAGTGACAAAAAAGCACGCTATGACCAATTCGGACACGCAGGAGTAGATCCGAACTTTGGCGGCGGTGCAGGCGGCGGAGGCTTTGATGGCTTTGGCGATTTTGGTGATATATTTTCCGATATTTTCGGCGGTTTTGGATTTGGCGGCGGTTCTTCACGCCGTAACGGACCAAAGCGAGGTGCGGATATTCGCCAGATTATAGAGCTTACCTTTGAAGAGGCTGCATTTGGTTGCAAGAAAAAAATAACTTTAAATAAGATGGAGGCTTGCGAAACCTGTCACGGCAGCGGCGCAAAACCCGGTACAAATCCCCAGACTTGTACAAGGTGCGGAGGCAGCGGTCAGGTTACAACGCAAACGAGAACGCCTTTGGGATATATGCGAAATGTCACCACTTGTCCCGAATGTCACGGCAGCGGAAAGATAATAAAAGACCCGTGCTCAAGCTGTCACGGCAGCGGAAGGGTACGGCGTCAGCGCACCATAGAGGTGGATATTCCGCAGGGAATAAATGATGGGCAGACAATGCAGATTTCAGGCGGCGGTGAGCCCGGTGCAAAGGGCGGTCCGACAGGTGACTTACTGCTTACGATACGCATTAAAAAGCACGAAATATTTACGCGTGATGAATTTGATGTTTATATCACTATGCCGATAACCTTTGTTCAGGCAGTGCTTGGCGCAACTATTAAAGTGCCTACAATCAGCGGTGTTGTAGAGTATGATATACCGCAGGAAACACAGACAGGAAGCGTGTTCAGGCTTCGCGGAAAGGGCATTCCCTATATAAGAGGCAAGGGAAGAGGCGACCAATATGTAAAAGTAGAGATTGAAACGCCTAAAAACCTTTCTGCAAGGCAGAAGGAACTTTTGCGCCAGTTTGAAGGCATTACTGAGGAAAAGAATTATAGGAAGAGAAAAGGCTTTATTGATACAATGAAGGAAATTTTCAAATGAAGAATATAAAACTATCCATAGGGGAACTCACAGAAGAACATATATTGAGCCTGAAAGCAGGGGACAATCTCCTGCTTTCAGGAGTTTTATACACAGCCCGTGATGCGGCGCACAAAAGAATGTGTGAAGATTTTGCCGCCGGCAAAGGATTTCCGTTTGATATAAAAGGTCAGGCGATATATTATGCAGGACCATGCCCTGCAAAACAGGGTGAAATAATCGGTTCTTGCGGTCCTACAACATCGGGCAGAATGGACGCATATTCGCCCCTTTTATTGGATAATGGTCTTAAAATTATGATAGGCAAGGGCGGACGGGGAAAAGCTGTTTTAGATGCTATCGTTCGCAATAAATGTCTCTATCTTGGTGCGGCAGGAGGCTGCGGAGCGCTTATTGCCGACTCGATAAAAAAAGCGGAGATTATCGCATACCCTGATTTGGGTACGGAGGCAATAAGACGGCTTTTTGTTGAAGATTTTCCCTGTACTGTGCTTGCGGACGCTTTTGGGAACGATTTTTATAAAATATCGCAAACACTTTACCAAAAGGATTAAAGTTTCAGCTTAGAAAAAAATGCAGAGGTAGAAATCCTGCCATCACGGTTGTAGCGCTTTAACATAAACAGGCAGTCTGCGTCGTGGGTTATGGTATTTACTCCCTCAAAGCAGGAAAAGGTGACTAAAAATCCCATTTTTTTGAGTACTCTGAGACTTTCTTTACTGTAACTACCAAAAGGATATGTATAAATAATAGGTTTAAAATTGCAGCTTGAAAAAAATTTCGACTGCAATTTTTCTGTGTCCTGATAAAAGGCGTTGATATAATCTAAAAGGCTCTCATTTTTGTTTTTCTTGGTGCCGTAACGCTTACGCGAAATTGAATGAAATGCGTAGGAATGATTACCGAACTCTATACGCGGATTTTCTGACAGCAAGCAGATATCCGACCATCTTAAATAACTGTAATCGGGATTTACGATATTATTTTCGGTATATTCATCGGTATAGCTGCCTACAATCGAAAAAACAGCGCAAAAATCGTATTTTTCAAGAATAGGCAGGACATATTCCTTGTTGTTATACATACCGTCGTCAAAGGTGAGAATAATGGGCTTTTCGGGTAAATCCTCCCCTAAGTAAACATATTTTATCAGTTGTTTTGCTGAAATTGCCGTGTACCCCTGATTTTTTAAGTATTTCATATCATCTTCAAATGCTTTTGGGGTAAGCACATATTTTCCGGTTTTTGACGCATCGGAACAAATGCTGTGGTACATTAAAACAGGAAGTTTTATGCCGTTTGTGATGTTAAAAACAGGTATTGAGGTTTTAACACTTCTAAGCCCAGTGAGGGCAAAAAGGATTATTATCAAAAAAAATACTGCCCTTTTTAGCTTCATTTTATCACCCGTTACTATAATATGGGCGAAAAAAACGGACTATTCCGAAAAATAGTCCGCATACTGTATTTTTTATCAATTATGCTTTGCCTACCGAACCGAAAAGCTCCATCTTTTCTTTCACGATAGTTTTTATTGCTTCGCAGCCGGGAGCTAAAAGCTTCCTCGGGTCAAAGCCTTTGCCAACTAAGTCCTTGCCTTCTTCAATATATTTTCTTGTAGCTTCCTGGAAGTAGAGCTGACACTCTGTATTTACATTGATTTTTGCAACGCCTAAGGAAATTGCCTTCTTAATCATATCGGCAGGAATACCTGTGCCGCCGTGCAAAACAAGCGGAAGATCACCGATTTTTTCCTTTATTTGCGCAAGAACATCAAAATTAAGTCCCTGCCAGTTTTCAGGGTATTTGCCATGGATATTGCCGATACCTGCCGCCAAAAAGTCGATACCGAGGTCTGCAATCATTTTACATTCAGCCGGGTCTGCAACCTCGCCTCCGCCGACTACGCCGTCCTCTTCGCCACCTATCGCGCCTACTTCTGCTTCTATTGAAATGCCCTTTTTGTGGCAAACATCGACTAATTCGCGAGTTTTTTCAATATTTTCATCTATCGGATAGTGTGAGCCGTCAAACATTATTGAGGAAAAACCTGCCTCAATACATTTATATGCACCATCGTAGGTACCGTGGTCTAAGTGAAGTGCCACGGGAACAGTAATACCCATTTCTTCTGTCATAGCCGAAACCATAGCGGAGACGGTCTTAAACCCTGTCATATATTTTCCTGCACCCTCTGAAACACCTAAAATAACGGGTGAATTATTCTCCTGTGCAGCCCCCAGAATGGATTTTGTCCATTCAAGATTGTTGATGTTAAACTGACCTACGGCATATTTTCCTGCCACTGCCTTTTTCAACATTTCCGTTGCTGAAACCAACATAATAAAAATCCTCCTTAAATATTTATCAAAGCACAATAGTGCTCATTTTTAGCAATTCTTCAAGTGATGCGGCATCGGTTTTGATTTCCCTTTTTGCCTTACAGTCACGGCAATAAAGGGTTATGAAATCATTATCAATTTCTATTGCTATATTGTGGCTGCCGCAGGTGCAAAAAATTTTGTCACTTTTTGCAAGTGAATTTATATGCTCAACCGATTCAAAAATTATTGAAAGCTCTTCGCCAACCGTAAAATCTTCTTCAAGCTCGCCTATAAGACTTTCCTGGTCGGCAATCTCGTTGCGGATCCTTTTATCGGACCCTATAAACAGGACGCCAAACCCCGATTCAGGGCAGCGCAGAACAAAGAAATCGTTATGCCACAGAGTAATTTTACGAATATTATAAAGGTGTATTTCATCGCATATGGGACAATGTACGCTTATTGCATACTTGTCCTTTTTTGAGGAAACCCGAATGCTCGGGCTTTTACACATACTGTTTGTGCATGGAAATTCCGCACAAGCACTTTCCGAAAAATCGAAAATATTGATATTCCGTACTGTAATGGTTGAACAGCAAGGACATATATATCCAATAGATTTTTTGAATTCTTTTATCATTCTTTTATCCCAATCTTATTTTCTCTTGCCCAATAGAACAGGTATTGCTGGGCAAAGCCTCCCAAGCTACCGAATTTGTCTTTGGCAAATTCAGAAATTGTTTCCTTTGTCTGCTCATTATCAAAATAGCAGTATTCCATAATGCGCTTCACCCACACATCAACAGGAAATCCCTCGTGCTTTCCCAGCCCGAATAAAAGTATGCAGGAGGCTACCTTTTCTCCAACTCCCGGAAGGCGCAAGAGCTGTGATTTTGCATATTCAAAGGACGCATTTCTAAGCGCCAAAAGGTCAATCTGACCGCTTTTAACCGCATTTGCCGCGGCTAATATGTATTTATCGCGGAAACCTGCCCTAATCACGGCTAAATCATCAAGTGACAGCGATGCAAGCGTATCCGCAGTAGGGAATTTATAGTATGTACCGCTTGATATAGCGACTTTTTCGCCAAAATTAAGGCACAATCGCTCAATAATTCCCTTTATACGCGGTATGTTGTTACTTGCGGAAATTATGAAAGAAATAAGACATTCAAATGCGTCCTGATTAAGAATTCTTATTCCTCCGCCGAAGTCTATTGCGGTTTTTAAAACGCTGTCTCGCGAGAGCTCGGATTTAATTTTCTCATAATCGCGATCCAAATCAAAATAGTGCCGCCATATGCGGTTAAAGGTTTCAAGACTGGTATTTTTAAATACTATTTTCTCATCAGACTGACAGATGTGAAGAAATTCGCCGAAAGCGATACCTGAAAATCCGTCGTTTTCATAATTCCAGCGAAAGCATTGGCCGCAGTTAAAAGTATTAAAAAGGTCAAAGCTTTTTACATCTTCCAGTATAATGTCGTTATTTTTTTCACAAATTTTCATAACGCTTACAGTATAACACATTTTTTTTCAATTATCAATAATTTGGCGATATTTTTTGAAAATAATTGACAAAGAAGGTAAATAAAACTATAATAAAACTGATGTGAGGAGTGATTTAAATGAATAACAAAGAAAATCTCGAAAAACTGAAATACAGCACAAAAAGTGTATATTCTGAACTTACCGCAGAACAAAGGCGGGAAATGCTCGATTTGTGCGATGAATATATGGAATTTTTGGATAACGCAAAAACTGAACGCGAGTGCGTTAAAGAGGCTGTAAAAATGGCGGAAAGCCACGGATTTGTACGCTTTTATGATAAAGAAGCATTAAAAGCCGGGGATAAGGTTTATTTTATAAACAGAAACAAAAATATTATGCTTGCCGTTATCGGCAGTGACGATATAGAAAAAGGTATCAATATAGTCGGGGCGCATATTGATTCACCGCGCCTTGATTTAAAGCAAAATCCCCTTTATGAATCAAACGGTCAGGCGCTTTTGAAAACGCACTACTATGGAGGTATCAAAAAATATCAGTGGACGGCAATCCCGC
>DMLG01000088.1 GCA_003453455.1 Clostridiales bacterium | reverse complement strand
TTGCCGCAACCTCGTCTGCTTTAAGGCCGAAAATATATATATTATCCTCTCCTACCTGTTCCAGCATCTCAACATTTGCGCCGTCCAAAGTTCCGCAGGTAACCGCTCCGTTTAGCATAAATTTCATATTGCCTGTACCTGACGCTTCTTTTCCGGCTGTTGAAATCTGCTCGGAAATATCCGCAGCAGTTACAAGCAGTTCCGCTATTGAAACACCATAGTTTTCGATGAATATAACCTTGATTTTTCCGTCTATTCTTGCGTCATTATTTATCATTTCCGCAACCGAATTTATAAGTTTTATAATAAGCTTTGCACGCTTATATCCCGGCGCTGCCTTTGCGCCAAAAATATATGTTTTTGGTGTGAAAGGCTTATCGGGATTTTCAATCAGCATATTGTACTGTGCAAGTATGTGCAAAACATTCATAAGCTGGCGCTTATACTCGTGCAAACGCTTTGCCTGAACATCAAAGATAGAATCAGGATTTACATCTATGCCGTTATGCTTCTTAATATACTTTGCAAGTCGCACCTTATTATTATGCTTGATTTCGGCAAATTTTTCCTGAAATTCAGGGTCATCTGCATATTTTTTGATACCTTCCAGTTTTTTATAATCCTTAATCCAGCTATTACCTATTTTTGAGGAAATGAGCTCTGTAAGTTCAGGATTACAGTTTGCAATCCAGCGTCTTAGAGTAATTCCGTTGGTTATAGCGTGAAATCTCTTGGTATCAAGTCTGTAATAATCAGCAAAAATATCGCTTGTCAAAATCTTTGTATGAAGTCCCGAAACACCGTTTACCGCAAAGCAGGTTGCAAGACAAAGATTTGCCATAAATACCTGATTATCCGAAATAATTGCCATCCACTTTTGTTTTCCCCAATCATTCGGGTAAACCATTTGCAGATTTTCCATAAGCCTTCTGTTTATTTCCTGAACAATCATAGATATTCTCGGCAAAATACGCTCAAACATATCAAGCGGCCACTTTTCAAGTGCTTCACTCATTACGGTATGGTTTGTGTATGCAAATGTACGCCTTGTGATATCCCAAGCCTCGTCCCAGCCAAGTCCCTTTTCGTCAACCAAAAGGCGCATAAGCTCAGGTATTGCAAGAGTAGGATGTGTGTCATTAATATGAATTACTGCCTTTTCCGGCAAATTTTTCCAATCATAGCCGTATCTGTCCTCATATTCGCGGAGTATCCATTGAAGCGTTGCCGAAACCAAGAAATACTGCTGTTTTAGCCTTAATTCCTTACCCTCGGTATGGTTATCCTCGGGATATAGTACCTTTGAAATTAGCTCTGCAAGCTGGCGCTCCTCGGTTGAGCGTATATAATCACCGCTGTTAAAGGCTTGCATATCCATAACATCAGGCGCTTTTGCCGACCAGAGGCGAAGTTTATTCACTATCTTTGAATCATACCCAACAAGCGGAACATCATACGGAACCGCTATTATTGTGTGTGCATTTTCATAACGGAAAGAAAAGTGTCCGTCATTCCAATCGGTATGAACTTTTCCGCCGAACCTTACCGTTACCGCCTCCTCAGGTCTTGCGATTTCCCATGCATTTCCGTTTTCCAGCCATGTATCGGGAAGCTCTGTTTGAAATCCGTCAACTATTTTCTGGCGGAACAAACCGTATTCATATCTTATTGTGCATCCGTATGCCGGCAAATCCATTGTTGTCAAAGAGTCCATAAAGCAGGCTGCAAGCCTTCCAAGTCCGCCGTTTCCAAGTCCTGCGTCATTTTCAAGCTCCGCAATATCGGATATGTTATATCCAAGGGCAGCTATCGCATTTGTATATTCTTTTGTCTGCATTAGGTTTAACACATTACTCGCAAAAAGTCTGCCCATCAAAAATTCAAAAGACAAATAATATAGCTTTTTTGAGCCCTCCTTTTTTACCTCTTTATGAGAAACAGCCCAGCGTGCCATTATCTGGTCTCTTGCCGTTAAGGCACAGGCTGTATAAATCATTTTGGGCGTTGCGTCCTCAATAGTTTTGCCAAAATGACGGGCAACCTTTCCCTCAATTTCCTTTTTTAGCTCTGCTTCCTTTTGCGTCAGTTTTATTTTTTCCATTACTGCTCTTTTCCTTTCCTGCCTTTTTATTTGTCACTTTCTTATCTTTGGGAACCTTTGGTGCGGCCTTTTCAATGTCCTTTTTCAGCTCTTCAAGACGCTCCTTTTTTTCCTTTTCAGTAAGATTTTTTATGACTTTCTCATCTTTTGAAGATGTTTCCTTTGCCCATACAGCCTCTGATGCGTCCTTATCCTGCTCAATCACTTTATCGAATGTTGAACTTCTTTTTTTAGGAGCCTTTTTCGGCTTTGATACCTTCTTTTCCTCTTTTTGTATTCCCGTAATACTTCTGTATAAGTCAAGATACTTTTCTGCTGAAACAGACCACGAAAAATCCTGTTTCATTGCATTCTTTATGAGCTTTCCCCAAGCCTTGGGATTATCATAGTAGGTACGCATAGCATAATTTATCACATGGTACATATCCTCGGCGTTATATGCGCCGAAAGAAAAGCCCGTACCTTCGCCCGTAAATTCATTATATGGCGTAACGGTATCTTTAAGTCCGCCTGTTTCACGCACTATCGGAAGTGTGCCATAGCGCATAGCAATAATTTGCGAAAGTCCGCACGGCTCAAAGCGTGACGGCATCAAAAATGCGTCACAGGCAGCATATATTTTATGTGAAAGTTCATTTGAAAAATATATATTTGCAGACATTCTGTCAGGGAATTTTCCCGCAAAATAGCGGAACATATTTTCATAGTTTTCATCGCCTGTACCGAGCACAACTATCTGATAACCGCCCTCTAAGAGCCGCTCCATAGCACAGCAAATGAGGTCAAAACCCTTTTGGTCGGTAAGCCTTGATACTATTCCTATCATAAATTTATCGGGGTTTACCTCCAAATTCAGTTCTTTTTGAAGTTCGGTTTTGTTGATTTTTTTATCCGCAATAGTAGTAATTGTATATTTTTTTGCTATCATTTCATCCGTTTCGGGATTCCAGTCGTCAGAAATACCGTTTACTATGCCGACAGTATCGCCGCATCTTGCACGCAAAAGCCCGTCAAGACCCTCGCCATACTCAGGCGACATTATCTCCTTTGCATAGGTCTTTGAAACAGTAGAAATCTTGTTTGCATAAACAAGTCCGCCCTTTAATAAATTGGCGTCCTTATAGTATTCAAGTTTATCGCTCGTGAAGTAATAGTCGCCAATAGCCATGGCGTCCTTAATCTTTTCCAAATCCCAGCGTCCCTGGAACTTTAAGTTGTGTATAGTCATAACCGTCTTTATTCCACGGTAAAACGGATTATCATAGAAGGTGTCCAAAAACACGGGGATAGGCGCAGTCTGCCAATCGTTACAGTTTATAACATCGGGTCTGAAATCAAGCGTCGGCAAAAGCGACAGCACCGCCTTTGAGAAAAAAATAAATTTTTCACAGTCCAAATGTATAAAATCGTATGGCTTATCTCCGCCAAAATAGTACTCATTATCAACAAAATAATAAGTAGTACCCTTATATTCCATAGAAAATACGCCGCAATACTGCCTTCTCCAACCGATATCTATATAGATATTGGTTATATATTGCATCATCTGCCTGTACTTTTGGTCAATACACCGATAAAGCGGCAATATTACCCTCACATCTTCACCTTTTTGCTTTAAGGTTATAGGAAGGGAACCTGCAACATCTCCAAGACCTCCCGTTTTGACAAAAGGCGCAGCCTCAGACGCAGCATACAGAATTTTCATATTATCACCTCACAGTACTATATGATACAACATTTTTACCTTTTTGTCAATTAAATCACTATACTTATGATTACACATTTTGCATAAAATAATCAAAGCTGTAATTGACAAAATAAGCAAAAAATGCTAATGTATAATGTGTAAAAGTTTATTTTAAAAGGAGCATATTATTATGAGATTATCAGATGCAAAAAAAGGTTCTTCATATATAGTCTTGGGTATTGACCTTGACCTTAAAGTAAAAAGGCGTCTTCAAATGCTTGGAATGACGCACGGAACCGCAATAGACATTTTAAATAAAAAAATATCAGGACCTATGATTATAAAGGTTCGCGGAACACGCTTTGCCGTAGGCAAAAAGTTTTGTGACGGGATTATTTTGGAGGATTAGCCATGGCAGAATTAAATATCGCATTTATAGGTAACCCAAATTGTGGAAAAACTACGCTTTTTAACGCATACACAGGTGCAAATTTAAAGGTTGCAAACTGGCCCGGCGTAACGGTTGAAAAGATTGAAGGAAAAATGAATTATCACGGACATACCTTTAATCTTGTGGACCTTCCGGGGCTTTATTCGCTTACATCATACACAATGGAAGAAACTCTCGCAAGGGAATACATATTAGGTGACAGCGTTGATGTCATCATAGATGTTGCAGACGCGTCAAGCTTAGAGCGAAATTTATATCTTACCTTGCAGCTGATAGAACTTGGAAAACCCGTTGTTTTAGCACTCAATATGATGGATATTGTTGAAGAACGGGGTATGGAAATTGATATGCACCGTCTTCCCGAAATGCTCGGCATTCCCGTAATTCCCGTAAGTGCGAGAAAAAGGACGGGGCTTGATATTTTAATGCACGCAGCAGAGCATCACGCAGGCAGACCGCACGATCTTACAGAACATCATCATCACGAAATGCCGCACTTGGAATTTACCGATGATTTAAATCAAGGCGCATACGTGCGCCTTACATCAAAGCACCACCGATATGTAACTGTTTATTCCGACGCTATCGAGGAAAAAATAGACTTAGTTTCATCAATGCTGAAAAAAGAATATCCCGATATAAAGAATTTGCGCTGGCATGCAATCAAAATTTTAGAGCAGGATGAAAGCGTGATGAAACAGTATCCTGTTAGCCTTTCGGGAATTGCGGACAAGAGTTACGAATCGGAGATAATAAATGAAAAATATGATTTTATACAGGAAATCATTGATGAAACACTTGTAAATAAAGAAGAAAAAAGTGCATTTACCGATAAAATCGACCGCGTTTTAACGCACAGCTTTTGGGGCGTTCCTATTTTTCTTGCCGTTATGGCCTGCGTGTTTTTCCTGACCTTCACAATAGGCGATTGGCTCAAAGGCTTTTTTGAAAATTGGCTCGAAAGCTTCTCGGATGCAGTACGGTTTTCGCTCGCTTCGGTTAATACAAGCCAGATGCTTGTTTCGCTAATAGTTGACGGTATTATTGCCGGAGTCGGAAGCGTTTTGACATTCTTACCGAATATTTTTATACTTTTTTTAACCCTCGCCTTTTTGGAGGACAGCGGGTATATGTCCCGTGTCGCATATGTTATGGACGGAATTATGGGAAAACTGGGACTTTCAGGGCGCGCTTTTATTCCTATGCTTTTAGGTTTTGGCTGCACTGTACCTGCAATTATGGCGTCTCGCTCCCTGGAAAATAAGCACGACAAGTTGCGCACAATTTTGATTACTCCCTTTATGTCGTGCAGTGCAAGACTGCCTATTTATGTTATGTTCTCAAAAATATTTTTTGGCAGGTATGCGATAATTTATGCGTATTCTATGTATTTAATCGGCTTTTTTACAGCACTTCTAATTGCATTTTTAATATCCCGCATTGACAAAAAGAACAATACAGCCGACCTTTTAATCGAACTTCCGGAGTACAAAACGCCAAATGCGCGTACTATTATGATATATGTATGGGAAAAGGTACGCGACTATCTCTCAAAAGCAGGAACA
>DMLG01000099.1 GCA_003453455.1 Clostridiales bacterium | reverse complement strand
TTTGTAAAAACCCCAACTTCGTAGCAGAGACCGTAAACTCTATGAAGGTCAAGCGCATGTGAGCTTACCTCCATAACAACATATTCTGCGCCCATTTTGAGCATTTTTGCAAAGATTTTGTGCAGTTCGAGTGAGTTCGGAGTAGTCGGGGTTGACGACTGTATCCCTACTGCCTCATCGCCTACCAAAATTTCATTTGTGCCGATTATACCAACCCTTTTCCCTGCCGTTTCAAGTATATTTTTTACCAGGTAACTTACCGTTGTTTTGCCATTAGTCCCTGTAATTCCTATCAGTTTCAGATTTTTCTCCGGCTCGCCATAAAACTTTGAGGATATTTTTGCCATTTCTATTTTTGTGTTTTCACAAAGTATCAAAGGACAGGAACAGGCTGTTTCCTTTTCTGCAACGACTGCGACAGCACCGTTTTCCGCCGCATTTTGCGCAAAATTATGCCCATCGGTGTTCTGCCCGTTTATACAAATAAATACACTGCCGCTTTTTACTTCCTTTGAATTTATGGTAATATCGCTTATCTCCGTATCCTGCCACAACCATTTTTCACCGAATAACTCGCTTGCCAGCATATAAAAATCTCCTTTTAAAATAACTATGTCGTCAGTCTGATGAACTGTGTCTGAATTCCACGCTTACAACCGTTGCAGGCTCGACAAGCGTACCTGCGGGTATACTCTGCCTGAAAGCATATGCTCCCTCCGCCGCTGCAAGTCCCGCACCGCCTACCTCAAAGTTGAGGCCTGCGTCAGAAAGGCGTTTTTTCGCCTGCTCTGCCGTCAATCCTTCAAGATTAGGAACTGCTACTTTCTTGTTCTCATCACGCTCCTGCGTATATACAATTACGGTCGAGTTTTCCGCAACGCTCACACCGGGCTTTGGAAGTTGATCCAAAACGACCTCGCCATTTCCTGAAACCTTAATATTAAGTCCCTTTGCCGCAACCATTTCTTTTGCGGAAGTTACCGATTGCTCTCTTACATCGGGAACGCTGACTGAAACACTTTGCGCCTCCGCCTCGGTATATTGTCTGTCTATGCCCATATATTCAAGCGTTTCCTCTATAATCGAGCCGACAAGAGGTGCAGCTATTGTGCCGCCGTACTTATTTGCCACCTGCGGTTCGTCAAGCATTACAAGGCATATGATTTGTGGGTCATCAGCAGGTGCAAAGCCCACAAAAGACGCAATACGCTTGCCGTTATTTCGTCCTTTTTCCGACGTTCCCGTCTTCCCGCCTAATCTATATCCCTTGATGTACGCATTTTTTCCTGTACCGTTGGGGTCTGCAACAACGCGCTCTAATATATTTCGCATAGTTGTTGATGTATTCTCGGAAATAACCTTGTTTACAACCTGCGGATAGAAGCTTTTTACGATTCCGCCGCTATTTCGTATTTCCTTTACAATCTGCGGTTTCATAAGATTTCCGCCGTTTATAACGGCTGAAATCGCCGTTATAAGCTGAATAGGCGTTATGCTGAACCCTTGACCGAATGAGCTTGTAGCAATATCGGTTTCCGACATTCTATTTTTATAATATACGCTACCCGATTCTCCTATCAGCTCAATTCCTGTCTTTTTCGTAAGTCCGAAGGCCTTAAAGTATTCCTGGAATTTTTCGCTTCCTATCCTTAATCCAAGCTCCATAAATACGACATTACAAGAGTTTATAACGCCCCTTGCAAAGTCCTCCGCGCCATGGCCTGCCACCTTATGGCACTTGATTTTGCGGTCAGCCACCTGTTTTGAGCCGCCGCAGTAGAATTGCGAATTCAAATCCGCCGCGCCCTCTTCAAGAGCAATTGCAGCGGTCAGGATTTTAAAGGTCGAGCCCGGCTCATATGTATCGGAAATAGCCTTATTTCGCCACATTTTATTGCGTATTTTGGCTACTGCCTCATCTCTTTCCTCTGTGTTTTCCGATTTTGTCTTGGCAATAACATCATCCATACCTATTGCAAACTTTTCATACTGAGAAAGCGCAGTAGGGTCATTTAAATCAAAATCGGGTTTTGTAGCCATAGCGAGTATTTCGCCCGTTTTCGGGTTCATTATAATGCCGCAGGCGCCCTCTTTTAATGCATTTTCAACGCATGCCTGCTCTAAGTATTTTTCTAAAATAGATTGTATCGTTTCATCTATGGTTAAAACTATATCGTCGCCCTTTTGTGCGTCAACATCCGCCTCATACTGCTTTTCGGCAGTAGTTCCGCCTGCATTTCTTGCAGAAAGCACCGTTCCCGCCCGTCCTGAAAGGTAATTGTTAAAGGTCATTTCTATGCCCTGCATACCGTCATTGTCATATCCTGTAAATCCTATAATATGCGAGGCAAGATTATTCTGATAGTAACGCTTTGAATCCTCCTCAAAATAAACACCGGAAAAAAGCTTAGCCGTTTCTTTATCGACTGAGCTGTCTTTTAGTTTCTTTATGGCGTCCGCCTCTTCAACGGTTACGCGCTTTTTTATATACTGAAATTTATTTTCCTTTGTGATTTTGTCGAAAACATCGTCCTCGTCTAAATCGAGAATTTCTGCAAGATTAGATGCAATTAACTTTAAATCGCTCTTTCGCACCTTTCCCGACTCATCTTTGCAATCCTTTTCAATCTGCTGAGGATTGCATACAACGGTATTTACCGTCGCACTTTCTGCCAGCACATTCTGGTTTCTGTCATAGATAGTGCCCCTTCTTGCAATTATCGCAGTTTGATTTGTCTGCTGGCGCTCTGCCGCCTCCTTCATCTGATTGCCTCGTACAACCTGCCAATAGAAAAGGCGCGATATGATTATTACCAGCAGCGCCATAAAAAATACAAATAATCTTATTGAACGCTTTCGCATTTTGCCCAAAGTCATTTTGTACCATTCCTATCCATACACATTTAACTATATTTATTATCTTTTGTAGGCAAATATGTCAAAAAAGCTCTTAATTCCTTCTGCATCACTTGCTGTTACTTCGGTGACATCATCTTGCTTTATGTTTACATAAACCGTCTGATACTTTTCGGGTCTTACCATATTAAGACGGGTTTTAGCCTCATACTCTATTGCTTCACGGTCAATGCTTTTATCAAGTTCAAACGCTTTCTGGCTTGAATACTCCCTTAAACTATTAAGCTCCTTTTGCAGCTTTGCCACATTACGCTTGCTTTCATATGCCGTAACATTCCTCGAAATCATAAAGCCTGCGCATAGCGCAAATATGCTTATACAGCATACAATAGTACGGTGCAGCTTCACCCTTTTAGCTCTTATCTTGGCTTTATTTTCCTTTTTCTGTTCTTTTACTTTTTTCTCTATTCTTGCGGCATTCGCCTCAAAATCCAAATCATAAGCAAGGTTATTATTATATGGCATCAGCTTTTTCTCCCTTTTTATAATTTCTCGCACACTCTTAATTTTGCGCTTTTCGACCTTGAATTTATTTTCAGTTCTTCCTCTGTTGGAAGAATGGGTTTTCTTGTTATTATCTTTACTTGCGGTTTTTTTCCGCAAACACATACGGGGAAATCAGGGGGACATACACAGCCCTTTGAAAGCTCAGAAAAGGTCTGTTTTACTATCCTGTCTTCAAGTGAGTGAAAGGTTATTACGGCAAGCCTTCCGCCTCCTTTTAGGCTTCCGACAATATCTTTTATTGTCCTTTCAAGGATTTCAAGTTCGCCGTT
>DMLG01000138.1 GCA_003453455.1 Clostridiales bacterium | reverse complement strand
CTTGCAAAACCATCGCCGTACGGATTTGACGCCTTGCTCATCTTCGTATATTCTTCCTCATTTTCGAGCAGGTTTTTAAACTCTTTGTATATGGTTTCTTCGTTTGTGCCGACAAGTTTTAGTGTCCCTGCCTTTATTCCCTCAGGACGCTCTGTCGTATCGCGCATAACAAGCACAGGCTTTCCAAGAGACGGTGCCTCCTCCTGAATGCCTCCGCTATCGGTAAGAATAAGATAACTCCTGTTTAGGAAATTATGAAAGTCCAGAACATCCAGAGGCTCTATTATACGTATGCGGTCGCAGCCTGACAAAACCTCGTCCGCCGCCTTCCTTACAACAGGATTTAAATGTATGGGATAAATTGCCTTTATATCAGGATACTCTTCAATAATCCGCCTTATTGCACGGAACATATGACGCATAGGCTCTCCCAAATTTTCACGCCTGTGCGCCGTAATCATAATAAGGCGCGAGCCTTCTGCCCAATCAAGCTCCTCATGCGAATAATCTGCTCTGATTGTTGTTTTTAGTGCGTCTATTGCCGTATTGCCTGTAACAAAAATTGAGTCAGGATTTTTTCCTTCTTTTAACAGGTTTGACTTAGAAAGCTCTGTTGGCGCAAAATTGTATTTTGCCACAATTCCCACCGCCTGACGGTTAAATTCCTCAGGATACGGCGAATAGATATTGTATGTCCTGAGCCCTGCCTCAACATGTCCTACGGGAATTTGCATATAAAAGCACGCAAGCGCCGTTACAAATGATGTAGTTGTATCGCCGTGCACCAAAACAGTGTCAGGGCGTTCCTTTTCTAAAATTTCTCTTATACCTTCAAGTATTCTTGTTGTAATATCAAAAAGCGTCTGCTGCTGTTTCATTATTGAAAGGTCATACTTCGGCTCAACTCCGAAAGCATTTAGCACTACATCAAGCATTTGTCTATGCTGACCTGTTACCAATACAACAGTTTCAATATTTTTGCGGCTTTTTAGTTCATTTACCAAGGGGCACATTTTTATTGCTTCCGGTCTTGTTCCGAAAACAACCATAATTTTTTTCATAGCTCTGCCTCCAAATTCTGCCATACTCTTTTATGTATAATAACACATCAATTCATTTTAGTCAAGCATCTAAAAATGGCAGAAATCTTCTGCCATTTTATATTACCTGAAAATCATATCATCTCTTGCCGGACCGTTAGACACCATTTTTATGGGATAACCAAGCTCTTTTTCAATAAATTCTATATATTTTCTGCAATTTTCCGGTAAGTCCTCATATTTTTTGATGCCGCGTATATCACATTTCCAGCCGGGTAGCTTTTTAAGCACAGGCTTTGCGATATTCAGCTTGTCAGTCGTCGGAAAACTCTTCGTTATCTCGCCGTTTATATCATAGCCCACGCATACAGGAATTTCATCAAGATATCCCAAAACATCTAAAACTGTGAATGCGACCTGCGTTGTTCCCTGTACCATACATCCATAACGGCTTGCAACACAGTCAAACCAGCCCATTCGCCTCGGTCTGCCCGTTGTTGCACCGTATTCACCGCCATCACCGCCGCGACGCCTTAGTTCATCTGCCTCATCGCCAAAAATTTCTGAAACAAACGCTCCTGCACCCACTGCCGAAGAATATGCCTTTACAACCGTTATAATTTCCTTGATTTCATACGGCGGTATGCATGCTCCGCAAGCTCCGTATCCCGCTATTGTAGGTGATGATGTAGTAAATGGATATATTCCGAAATCAGGGTCTTTTAAACTTCCAAGCTGACCTTCAAGCAAAATATTTTTGCCCTCTTTAATTGCATTATGCATAAACTCCACCGAGTTTACAACATACGGCTTAATCATTTTGCGGTATTCCTTTAAGGTTTCAAAAAGCTCTTCCGCAACTAAAAGCGGCTTATGATAGATATGCTCTATAATAAGGTTTTTATACTCTACCGTATTTTTAACCTTTTCAAAAAGGGTTTCATCATCCTGCAACAATTCCCAAACCTGAAATCCCGTTTTTGCATACTTATCCGAGAAAAACGGCGCTATGCCCGATTTTGTCGAGCCGAATTTCCGGTCAGAAAGCCGTTCTTCCTCATAAGTATCAAGCAAAATATGATATGGCATCAAAACCTGCGCACGCTCAGATACCAATATATTAGGTCTTTTTACACCCCGCTTTTCGATTTCTGAAATCTCGTGAAACAGCTTAGGTATATCAAGCGCCACGCCGTTTCCTATCATATTGATTACATTTTTATTAAACGAACCTGACGGCAAAAGGTGAAGCGCAAATTTCCCATAGTCATTTACTATTGTGTGACCTGCATTCGCACCGCCCTGAAATCTTATAACAATATCCGCATCTTTTGCAAGCATATCGGTGATTTTTCCCTTGCCTTCATCACCCCAGTTTGCTCCAACTACTGCTTTTACCATATATTTTCCCTCATTTTTATTTATTATCTGTAAGTTTTCTGCCCATCAAAACACCCATAACCGATGCCATCATAAGTCCTCTTGTCCAACCGCTTGAATCGCCCAGGCAATGAAGACCCTTAATGCTGGTATTGAAATCCGTGTCCATTTTGACGCGGTTTGAGTAAAATTTAAGCTCCGGCGAATACAAAAGCGTTTCATATGATGCAAATCCCGGAACAACTAAATCCACCGCTTTTATAAAGTTTATAATGTTCATCATTGAGCGGTATGGAAGTGCCGCTGTAATATCCCCTGCCACCGCATCGGGAAGGGTCGGCTTTAAATTACTTTGCGCAAGCTCTTTTGGCCATGTACGCTTTCCGCATAAGATATCGCCAAATCGCTGCACCAAAATATGGCCGTTTGCAAGCATATTTGTCAGCTCACCAATTTTCTGTGCATATGCGATAGGCTGATTAAACGGCGTCGAAAAGTTATGCGAGCACAAAATTGCAACATTCGTATTGCTTGACTTTCTCTCTTTATAAGAATGACCGTTTACGACAGCAAGATTATTATCGTAATTTTCCTGACTTACAAACCCTCCCGGATTTTGGCAGAAAGTTCTGACTTTATTTTTAAAGGGTTCGGGCCAGCCAATAAGCTTTGATTCGTACAAAACTTCATTTACACGCTCCATAATCTCATTTCTGACCTCAACACGAACGCCTATATCGACTGTACCGGGCTCGTGCGCTATATTATGCTCGCTGCATATGTGTTCAAGCCATTCTGCACCGCGTCTGCCCGTTGCAACAACGGTATGCTCAGCCAATATTTCAAAATTTTCAGTGCCGTTTGTGACATATGCGCCGCGGCATACATTATCCTCTAAAATAAGATTAGTACATTCGCATCCAAAAAGGATTTCCACTCCCGCGTTCTGCAAATACCTCTCTATTGCAAGATAAAGATTTTGCGCCTTTTCCGTACCTAAATGGCGAATTGGGCAGTCCACAAGCTTTAATCCTGCTTTTATAGCATTTTTCCTGATTTCCTTTACTTCTTCCGAGTTATTTATGCCTTCAATCTTTGTGTCTGCGCCAAATTCAAGATAAATTTTGTCAGTATATTCTATTGTTTCGCGCGCGACATCTTCCCCAATTAAAAGCGGCAAATCGCCCCCTACATCAGGGGAAAGCGACAGCTTTCCGTCAGAAAAAGCACCGGCGCCTGAAAAGCCTGTTGTTATATGGCAATATGGCTTACAATTCATACACTTATGCGTTTTTTCCTTAGGACAGCTTCTTTTTTCAATGCTTTGACCCTTTTCTACAATAACAATGCTCGACTTTGTTCCTCTTCTTAGCATTTCAAGCGCCGTAAAAATTCCGGCAGGGCCTGCACCTATAATTAAAATATCCTTTTTCATATAAATCTCCTTTACCTTTCCTCCCTGAAATACGGGAGACCAAGGCTCTGAGGCGGTTGATTTTCTTTTTTGTTGCGCACGCTTGTGAGTATAAGAACAAGCATGGTTACGACATACGGAAGCATCTCAAAGAGTTTTTTTGCACTTACCGTTATATTTGGAATATATGTCGGAATAACATAAAGACCGCCAAAAAGAATTGAGCCTAAAATACTTATGCTCGGTTTCCATGTAGCAAAGATAACCAAAGCAATAGACAGCCAGCCTCTGTCGCCAAAGGCATTATTAGACCATACTCCGTTTGCATAATCCATAACATAGTAAAGTCCGCCAAGTCCTGCAATAGCACTTCCGATACAGGTGGCAAGATATTTATATTTCGTTACATTTATGCCTGCCGCATCAGCCGTTTGCGGACTTTCGCCAACAGCTCTTAAATGCAGGCCTGCACGCGTTTTATTTAAAAAATATGACGCTAAAAGCGCTATAATTATCGCAAGATATGCTAAAAATCCATAGGATAAAAATACCTGTCCGAACCAGCCGCATTTACCTGCAAATGGAAGTGCAGTCTTAAACATTCTGCTTGTTGCCGACAACGAAATTGACGGCACATCACTTCCTGTTATTGTAATAAGAGAGCCTCCGAAAAAGTTTCCTATGCCTATACCAAAGGTAGTGAGCGCAAGACCTGTGACATTTTGATTTGCACGAAGCGTAACTGTCAAAAAGCAGTATATAAGTCCCATAAGCGATGCACCTATAATACAGCACAAAAATGGTATCAGTACCGAAAGCAATGGATTTATTGCCTGTGCTCCTACCGCCTGCTCATACAAAAATGCTCCTGCAACACCGCTTATTGCGCCAACATACATTATTCCGGGAATACCAAGATTTAAATGCCCCGATTTCTCGGTCAATATCTCGCCCGTTGAACCATAAAGCAGAGGAATTCCCTGCATAACCGCACGCTGTATAATTATCGGTATCATCTTAATTCCTCCTGCTTGCTACTAAATTTAATCTTATAATTTATGAAAAACTCGCTGCCTATTATAAAAAATATTATTATTCCCGTGATAATATCGGAAAAGGAGTCGTTAAGACGAAATCTTTCGGAGATTTTTGATGCTCCCTTTTCCAGAAATACTATTAAAAATGATGTCATAACCATAAAAATCGGGTTAAACTTAGCGAGCCACGATACCATTATAGCAGTAAAGCCTCTGCCTCCTGCGGTACTGCTCTTTAAGGAATGGTCAGTTCCCGCAACAAGCAAAAGACCTGCCACACCGCATAGAGCGCCTGAAAGAAGCATTGTGCGCTTTATAACTTTTTTTACATTTATTCCTATATAGCGCGCGGTATTCTCACTTCCGCCCACTACCGAGATTTCATAGCCGTGTTTACTATACTTTAAGTATATGAACATAAATACCGTTATAACCGCAACTACGATTATATTCAGAAGATACGCCTTTCCTCCGATTACCGGAAGCCGTCCGTACTCCAATATTCTCGGTGTTCCCGAGCCTTTTGGCATTGACCATTCCAGCGTAAAATATGCAACGAGCTGTGTTGCAATATAGTTCATCATAAGAGTAAAGAGCGTTTCATTCGTATTCCAGCCTGCCTTGAAAAATGCAGGAATATATCCCCACAATGCGCCTGCCGCCACACTCGCAATAATTAAAACCGGCAAAAGAACGCTGTCCGGGACTTTTCCGCCCCAAAATATTATACACATAGCCGCAGCAAGACCGCCCATAAGTACCTGACCTTCTGCGCCTATATTCCAAAACCTCATTTTAAACGCAGGCGTTACGGCGATTGATATACACAAAAGCATAGCCACCTCCTGCCAAAGGCTCCATCTAAGCCTGCTTGTTCCAAGTGCGCCCATATACATTGCCTGATAGACTTTAAACGGATTTAATCCCGTCAGTGAAAGCGTCACCAGTCCGCATACAATGAGTGCCGCAAAGATTGCCGCAAGCCTTATTGACCACGCCTTCCACCATACAAGCGCATCCCTTTTGGCAATGTGAAACAAAGGCTCTCTGACTTTTTTATGTGTTTTACTCATTGTTTTCACCTTCGCTTTCTGTACTATGCTCATTAAATGATGATTTTGTCATCATATATCCTATCTCTTCCTTGGTTGCCGTCCTTGCATCAACAGTTCCTGCAATCTTTCCGCCGCCTATTACTACAATTCTGTCGCAAAGTTCCAACAACACATCCAAATCTTCCCCAACAAATATAACGGCTGCGCCCTTGCTTTTTTGTTCATTTAGAAGATTATATATTATATATGCGGAATTTATGTCAAGTCCTCTTACGGGGTATGCCGCCATAAGCACCGTAGGAGATGATGAAATCTCACGGCCTACCAGTACTTTCTGCACATTTCCGCCTGAAAGACGCCGAACAGGCGTACTTACTCCCGGAGTAACTACCTCCAAGCGCTCAACGATATCATCGGCGAGATTTTTCGGTGCTTTTCGCTCCAAAAATACCGATTTTCCCTTCCTGTAACTTCTGAGCATTATATTATCCACAATATCCATACTTCCGACAAGCCCCATACCGAGCCTGTCCTCAGGTACAAATGCAAGTCTTACGCCCATTTCCCTGATTTCTCGTGGTGTTTTATCACGCAAATTTTCAGTTTTGCCTGTTTTGGGATTGATATATGTGATTTTTCCGTCACTTAAATGCTGCAATCCTGCGATAGCCTCCAAAAGCTCACGCTGACCGCTTCCCGCAATACCGGCAATTCCCAAAATTTCTCCGGAATTTGCCGTAAAAGACACATTATCCAAAAGTTTTACTCCATCACGGTTTGAACAGCTGATATTTTCAATTACAAGTCTTTCGGAAACATTTTTCGGCTCACTTCTTTCAATATTCAGGCTCACTTTTTTGCCCACCATCATCTCGGTAAGCTTAGCCTCGTCCGTTTCAGAAGTCTTTACCGTACCTACATACTCACCCTTACGAAGAACTGCAACTCTGTCCGAAAGGGAAAGCACCTCATGAAGTTTATGCGTAATTATAATGATTGTTTTGCCGTCTTCACGCATCTTTCGCAGTACTTTAAAGAGCTTTGTTGTTTCCTGTGGGGTCAGAACTGCCGTAGGTTCATCAAGAATAAGAATATCTGCACCGCGGAACAGTACCTTTATTATCTCCACTGTCTGTTTTTCGGAAACCGACATCTCATATATCTTTTTACCGGGGTCAATATCAAACCCATACTGCTCGCTGATTTTTCTTATTTCCTTTTCATAGCCCTTTATATCAAAGCTTCCGTTATCAGAAAGTCCCAAAACTATATTTTCAGCAGCAGAAAATATATCAACGAGCTTGAAATGCTGATGAATCATTCCTATTTTATGTTCAAAAGCGTCTTTGGGGGAGCTGATTACAACCGGCTCGCCGTCAATAAAAATTTCACCGCTGTCGGGGAAATATATACCTGAAATCATATTCATAAGCGTCGTTTTTCCGCTTCCGTTTTCCCCTAATACAGATAATATTTCGCCTCGGTTTATGGTCATTGAAACATCTTTGTTCGCAATTATGCTGCCGAAACACTTTGTTATGTTTTTGAGTTCTACTGCCGGTACTTTACTCACTTTTATTCCCTCCGCTTTTTTTCTTTCTTACCCTAAAAAAACTCAGATAAAGCTTATATGCGCTTTTTTAAGATAAAAAAACAAGTTGAGGCGGAGAAGAAATTCTTACTCCGCCTTTTACCTATTTCTATTTTTAGAACATTTTGTTCAGAAGTGTTATACCGTCGATATTTAAATCGAAGTAAGGAGCTGAACGCATTTCTGATTCGTGGAAGTAACCATCTTTAATAACTTCTGTATCAGGTGTGTAGTTCTCGTCTGTGTCAACATCTGCAAGATAAGAATCAAGTGCTTTTCCCTCTACTGTAAATGTTGCTGTATCAAACACCTTGATTTTACCGCTCTTTATGTCAGCTTCTGCTGCCTCTAAAGCCTCTTTTGTCCCCTCTGCTGCTACTGCCTCGTTGATATCTGTAAGCTTTACGGAACCCTCTT
>DMLG01000043.1 GCA_003453455.1 Clostridiales bacterium | reverse complement strand
GCAAACCACATCCAAAATACTGCGCCCGGACCTCCTGCAACAATAGCAGTTGCAACACCTGCTATGTTACCTGTACCCACGGTCGCAGCAAGTGCGGTACAAAGCGATTGAAACTGCGAAATAGAATGTTTGTCAGACCTGTCCCGCGCTTTACTGTCCTTTTTAAATACTGAGCCTATCGTCTTTGAAAACCATTGTTTTGCGTGCACAATCTGAAACCACTTGGTTACAAAGGTCATAACTATACCTGTACCAACTAAAAGTACGAGCATCGGCACACCCCAAACGAAGCCATTTATGCTATCGTTCACTCCTGAAATCAAATCATAAATTTTTTCCATAAAATTCTCCTCCGAAACAAAAAAATAGAGACAAACAAAACTGTTTGTTCTCCGAAAAGTAATCGCATATAACTCTGTCCCTTTTGCCTGAGAGATACACCGACCTTTGGCCGGCTTACACCTTCGGCGGCTATTACAGCTACTCTCCAGAGATTTCCAAAAATTTGTCATATTGTATCACACTTTTTCTAAGTTTTCAATACCTTTTCATAAAATATTGACTATTTAACCTATTTGTAATATAATTATTTCATGCTTTAAAAGAAAATAGAGAATGGAGATTTTTGTGAAAGAACTTTTAAAAGAAGGCTTTTCAGAGCTTGGAATTAGCGTTTCAGACGATGCTTTGGAAAAACTCATTAGATATTCAGATATGCTCAAAGTTTGGAATGAAAAAATGAATTTAACAGCTGTATGCGACGATTTTGGCATTGCCACAAAGCATTTTTTTGATAGCAGCACACCTCTTTTAACGGGGTATATAAGCGGAAAAGTCATTGATGTTGGTACCGGTGCAGGTTTTCCCGGTATGGTACTTAAAATATTAAAACCTGATATTGAGATTACGCTTTTAGATTCTTTAAAAAAACGGCTTTCTTTCTTAGAAGAAGTCGCAAGAGAGCTTGACTTATCGGTAAATATTGTGCACGCCCGTGCCGAGGATGGAGGGCGTCAAATGCGGGCGCAATTTGATACTGTTGTTTCGCGCGCTGTTGCAAATATGTCTGTACTTTCGGAGCTTTGCATACCGTTTTTAAAGGAAGGCGGACACTTTTTAGCACTTAAAGGACCGCTTGCAGGAAGCGAGCTTGAAGACGCACGGCGTGCTATACACATTTTAGGCGGTGATATTCTTTCCACTTTTTCTGCGCCTATTCCAAAAACTGACCTTAATCATAAAATCGTTATAATAAAAAAAGCAAGACAAACTCCGATGCAATATCCAAGAAAGGCAGGGATTTTGACAAAAAATCCGCTCGGAACTTGCTATAATCCGAAAAAAAAGCCGACAAAGTGAAAATGCCGGCTTTTTTTGACGGACGATTTTTCTTTCTATTTTGAAAATCTGTGTTATAATTCAGTTAGTAAGGCGGTCTTTCTAATCAGTATCAGTATATGCCTAAGCGAACAAAAATATGCACGCATATGCTACCCCCCCCTAAATATATAATTAAGACTGCCTTACCACCTTCCACAAAATTATGAAAGGAACATTTTATATGCAGGTTTTTAAAACAAAAGAGAGTGAATCCATGAAAGTTGTGAGCCTTCCCTTAGAACGGATTTTCCCAAATCCCTCTCAGCCGAGAAAGCACTTTGATTCAATAAGCCTCGAAGAACTGACTTGTTCAGTTGAGGAGTTTGGAATTTTGCAACCGATAACCGTAAGAAAAGTAAAGAACGGATATGAAATCGTAGCAGGAGAACGCAGATACCGTGCAGCAGAAAATGCAGGACTTGATACAATTCCTGCCATAATTTTAAATGTCGATGAAAAAAAATCCGCACTTTTGGCACTCTTGGAAAATTTACAGCGTGACGACCTTACCTTTTTTGAAATTGCTGAAAGCTATCAATGTCTTATCAGAAACCAAGGCATGACGCAGGAGGAAATTGCGAAAAAACTTGGTAAATCTCAGTCAACAATAGCAAATAAACTGAGGCTGCTAAGACTATATCCACGAACAAAGCGTCTTATAACCGAATATGCGCTTTCTGAAAGGCACGCACGGGCGCTCCTTCATTTAAGCGACGAAGAGTCGCAAATTCTTGCAGTACGCACTATAAATGAAAAAAAGCTCAATGTTTCACAAACAGAGGAGCTTGTAAAAAAAATGCTGAAAGCGCGTCCGTCAGGCACCCAAACTGTTAAACTTAAAACTTTTCAGGATTTGCGTGTTTTTACAAATACGATAAAAAGAGCTCTAAATGTTATGAGGGACGGCGGTGTAAATGCCGATATGCAAACAAATTCCTTTGACTGGGGCATAGAATATATAATAAAGGTGAAAAATGAGTAGGCATAGCCTACTCTTTTTCAATAACATTAAAACTCTTTGCAAGACTTGTCACTTTTTCACCGGAAACTATTATGTGGTCAATTAACCTGACATCAATAAAATTGAGCGCAATCTCAATAGTTTTAGTTATTTTCAAATCGTTCTGTGATGGCATCGCATTGCCGTTAGGATGATTATGCGCAAGCATCATATACGGATATTTTTCATTTACTGCAAGCTTTACAACTTCCCTTGGATAGAGCGGAGCCGCATTAACTGTACCTGACGAGAGTTTCTTCACCTTTTTCACAACGCAATCCTTATCAAGCAAAAGCGCATATGCAACCTCATTTGTATGCCCATAGAACAGATTTTTTATATACTTGTCTATATTTTGCGGAGTTAACATAGCATTTACAATATCATTCTGCTCATTCATATACTTATTTACACAGGCAAGTATCAATTTAAACAAAATTACTGCATTTTGTTTTACATCTTTAAATTCCATCAGATTTTCCGGATCCGCCTCTAAAATATCGCTGAGCCTGCCAAATTCATTTATAAGCTTATGTGCTATTTCATTAGTATTTTTTTGCGGCACTGCATAAAAAAGCAGAAGCTCAATCAATTCGTGATCTTCTATTCCGTCAAGACCAAATTCATAGAATTTTTCCTTTAATCGCTTTCTGTGCTCTTTATGCAACTCGCTTTGTTTATCCGCAACATCTTGTTTATTCCCCGTACTACGCCTATTCACCGCAATATCACCTCACCGATATAGTTATGTATGCAAATTATAGCATATAACTTTGTTTTTGTAAATATTTGCAGAAAAAAGAGAGCCACAAGGCTCTCTTTTTAGTTAATAATCGTCTTTTCTGTTTCCTTATCAAACAGATGAATTCTGTTAGTATCAAACGCAATTTTTATGGTATCGCCCATCTTTGCAGTTGTTCTTTGATTTACTCTTGCAGTAAACGGATTATCAGCAATCTTTAAATAGAGATAATATTCAGCACCCATCATTTCGGTAACATCAACATACGCTGAAACTACTGCCCCTGCTGAGGATGCTATAAAGCTCTCCTCATCATGTAAATCCTCAGGTCTGATACCCAAAACTACTGTTTTTCCGAAATACGGTTCAAGCGCAGGATTTGATGCTTTACCCTCAGGAAGTTTAATGCTTTCTCCGTTAAATTCAAGATAAACTCCATCCTGTTTCTTATTAAGAACTGCATCGATAAAGTTCATCTGCGGACTTCCTATAAATCCTGCCGTAAACATATTGCACGGATTATTGTAAAGATTTGTAGGAGTATCTACCTGCTGAACAAAACCGTCCTTCATAACGATGATTCTTGTACCCATCGTCATAGCCTCTGTCTGGTCGTGTGTTACATAGATAAATGTGGTTTCAAGTTTTTTGTGAAGCTTATTTATCTCTGTTCTCATCGCAACTCTTAGTTTAGCATCAAGGTTTGACAAAGGTTCATCCATCAAAAACACCTTAGGATTACGAACAATAGCGCGCCCAAGAGCAACACGCTGTCTCTGACCGCCGGACAATGCCTTAGGTTTTCTGTCAAGAAGATGCTCAATATCAAGTATCTTTGCAGCTTCATGAACACGGGCATTTATCTCTGCCTTAGGTGTTTTCCTGAGCTTTAATGCAAACGCCATATTGTCAAATACCGTCATATGAGGATAGAGCGCATAGTTTTGGAAAACCATTGCAATATCTCTGTCCTTGGGCGCTACATCATTTACAAGCTTTCCGCCTATATACAGCTCGCCGTCTGTGATTTCTTCAAGACCTGCAATCATACGGAGCGTAGTAGATTTTCCGCATCCTGACGGTCCTACAAGCACTATAAATTCTTTGTCTTCAATATCTAAACAAAAATCACTTACAGCCGTAACACCGCCCGCATATGTCTTATAGATATGTTTCAGTTGTAAATCAGCCATCAAAAAATTCCTCGCTTCCAAAAAAGTGTCGTTAAATATGGTTAAATTTTAACATATGCAACCGTTTTTTTAAAGACTCTAAATCAACAAAAATCCAGAAATATTTTAGTCACAATGTATAAATTAAAACAGAATCTTACTGAATTCGATTTTGGGAATCTGCAATAACCTTATCCGCTACTGCCTGTGGCGCCGCATCATACCTTACAAATTCGAATTCAAATACGCCTCTACCCTGGCTCATTGAACGAAGGTCTGTTGAATACTTAAACATTTCAGACATAGGTACTTCCGCCTCAACAAGATTTAGTCCTGCTCTTTCGCTTTCGCCCATACCCATAATATGTCCTCTTCTTTTATTTATGTCTCCGATTATATCACCCATAATACTTTCCGGAACATATGCCTTCAAATATCCGATAGGCTCCAAAATTACAGGGTTTGCCTGTTTTAAGCCTTCCTTATACGCAATCTGTGCGGCCGTTTTAAACGCCATTTCGGAAGAATCAACAGGGTGGTATGAGCCATCAACAAGAGTTGCTTTTAAGTTAACAACAGGATATCCTGCCAAAACTCCGTGCTGGCACGCATCACGAAGCCCTTTTTCGACAGCGGGGAAGTAGTTTTTCGGAACACTGCCCCCAAACACCTTTTCCTCAAAGGTCATATCCTCTGTAACACCCGGCTCAAACTCTATCCATACATGACCGTACTGACCATGTCCGCCCGACTGCTTTTTATGTTTTCCTTCAACCTTAACTTTTGAGCGTATTGTTTCCCTGTACGGAACCGTAGGAGCATTGAGCTTCACTTCAACACCGTATTTTGCCGCCAGCTTGTTCACAAGAACATCAATATGTTGGTCGCCTTGTCCGTTTATAAGGGTTTCCTTAGTTTCAGCATTATTGCTTATATTAAAGGTCAAATCTTCCTCTGCAAGTTTTGAAAAGCCCGATACTATTTTCTCCTCATCACCCTTTTTAACTGCTTCAACTGCCATAGAAAGGGTGGGCAGCGGAAATTCTATGCCCGTTAATATGATATTTTTGCCCTCATCGCAAAGTGTGTCGCCTGTTGCGGTACTTTCAAGTTTGGTAATTACTCCTATATCCCCTGCATCGACCGATTTAACCTCAGTCTGCTTCTTTCCGCACATAGTGTAGAGCTTTCCAATGCGCTCTTTTGTAGCTTTATTTGCATTGAACAGTGTGCTGTCTGCTTTCACACTTCCCGAATATACCCTGAAAAATGACATTTTTCCAACATATGGGTCAGCAACAGTCTTAAAAATGATTGCAGATGTCGTATCTGTAATATCCTGGACTACTTCGACAGGTTCACCCGATAACGCATTATGAGCAATTTCGGTAATTTCATTCGGAGCCGGCAGGTATTTTGCCATACCGTCCATAAGACTTCTCACACCGATATTTGTAGCACCTGAGCCACAATACACGGGATATATTTCGCCGTTTTTAACGCCGTTTCTTATCGCCTTTTTTATTTCATCAAAAGTGAATTCTTCGCCGTTAAAATACTTATTCATAAGCGCATCGTCAGTTTCCGCAACCGCTTCCATAATCATATCGCGAAGCGGAGCTATCGTCTCTGCCATACCGTCAGGAACAGGAATATCCACCCTGTCCTGTCCTTCATAGCGGCGTGCGGTCATATCGACAATATCGACAAAACCCTTAAATTCATCACCCTCTTTTATCGGATAAACAAACGGAGTAATTGCTTTTCCGAATTTTTCCTTCATTTCTTCGAGGGTTTTCTGATAATTTGCTCTCTGGTCATCAATCTTGTTTACAAAGAACATAATCGGCGCACCCTTTTGCTTTGCAAATTTAAAGGCCTGCTCGGTTCCTACCGACACTCCGCTTCTTCCGCTCAATACTATTAGTGCAGAGTCTGCCGCTCTGATACCCTCTTTGACCTCACCTACAAAGTCAAAGTATCCGGGAGTATCTATCATATTCAGTTTATTTTCTTTCCATTCTATCGGCGCCATTGATGCGGATATTGACATCTGCCTTTTTACTTCCTCCGGATCAAAGTCCATCAAAAGAGTTCCGTCAATACTTTTACCAAGACGGTTTATAACTCCGCTATTGAAAAGCATTGCCTCTACGAGTGAACTTTTTCCGCATTTGCCATGTCCCATCACTGCAATATTTCTTATGTTTTCCATTTTGTAGCTGTTCATAGTAATCTCCATTCCGCCGCATAATGCGGCATTTTATAGTAAATATCCCTTATATGGTATAAGGTTCATCGACACCTTGCCGAAAATTTCAACTTTACAAATTATTTACCCTGATTACAGCCTGTCTAAACAAAGAAGTAATTAAAAATTCAACAAACTTACTTATGATTTTTTGTATATTATTCTTGGATAAGCCTTTGCGTATCAAGCGCTATCATAAGCTCTTCATTGGTCGGGATTACCAACGTGCGTACAGAGGCACCTTCTGCCGAAACATCTCTTTTTACGCCTCTAACATTGTTCTTTTCCTTATCAAGCTTGATTCCCATAAACTCCAATCCTTCGGTAATTGCAAGTCTGTATGCGGCGTCATTTTCGCCTATTCCACCCGTAAATACCAACGCATCAATACCGCCCATAGCCGCAGCGTATGTTCCTATAAGCTTTTTAACGCTGTAATAGAACATATTGACCGCCAAATCTGCTCTTTCATTTCCGCTATTTGCGGCATCTGTAAGGTCTCTGAAATCGCTCGAAAATCCCGAAACACCCAAGACGCCCGACTTTTTATTAAGCATGGTATCAACTTCCTTAGCTGTCATACCGCAGTTATCTATAAGGTATGTCACAACAGCAGGGTCGATAGAACCGCTTCTTGTTCCCATAATAACGCCGTCAAGAGGTGTAAATCCCATGGATGTGTCCACGCACTTTCCGCATGCTACGGCAGAAACAGAAGAGCCGTTACCCAAATGGCAGGTAACCAACTTCAAATCTTTTCTGCCCATCATTTCCTCCGCCTCTTTTGAAACAAATTTATGGCTTGTGCCGTGGAAACCGTATTTTCTTATTTTATTTTTCTCGTAGAGTTCATAAGGGATTGCGTACATATACGCCTTTTTTGGCATTGTCTGATGAAATGCCGTATCAAACACTGCAACCTGCGGAACATTTGGCATAAGCGCCTTGCACGCCTCATAGCCTACGATATTTGCAGGGTTATGGAGCGGTGCAAGCGGAATACAATCCTTAATTGCTTTCATTACATCATCATTTATAATGCAGGAATCAGCGAAATTTTCACCGCCGTGCACAATTCTGTGTCCGACACCGCTTATTTCATCCATTGATGCAATAGCTCCGCATTCAGGACTTATAAGTGCATCAATAACCATTTTTATAGCGTCCGCATGGTCCTTCATCGGTTTTTCAAAAACCGTTTCTGTTCCCTTTTGCGGATTTTTGTGTTTTAATTTCGATCCGTCAATTCCTATTCTTTCGCAAAGTCCCTTTGCTATAACCTCGCAGTTCTCCATATTGATGAGCTGATATTTAAGCGACGAGCTTCCGGCATTAATTACTAAAATTTTCATATTTTACCTCCTATTTATTTGCCTGTGCCTGAACGCAAGTAATTGCAACAACACCCACAATGTCATCTGCCGAGCAACCGCGTGACAGGTCATTTATCGGCATTGCAATACCCTGAGTTACAGGACCGTATGCCTCTGCTTTTGCAAGCCTTTGAACTAATTTGTAACCTATATTTCCCGCATCTAAGTCGGGGAAAACCAAAACATTTGCTTTTCCTGCAACAGGAGAGCCGGGAGCCTTTGACGATGCAACGCTTGGAACTATTGCCGCGTCAAGCTGCAATTCTCCGTCCAATTTCACATTTGGGAACTGCTCCTTTGCGATTTTCGTAGCCTCTAAAACCTTGTCAACATCTGCGTGCTTAGCGCTCCCCTTTGTGGAGTGTGAAAGCATTGCAACATATGCTTCTTTTTCTGCCAGAAGCTCAAAGGATTCAGCAGAACAGCCTGCTATTGCTGCAAGCTTTTCAGGCGTCGGGTTTTGTTCCAAACCGCTGTCTGCAAAAATAAAGGTGCCGTTTGCGCCATATTCACAATCGGGCACAACCATAAGGAAAAATGCCGAAACAAGTGCAACGCCCGGTTTCGTTTTGATTATTTGAAGGCTTGGGCGGAGCGTGTTTGCGGTCGAGTGGCATGCACCCGAAACAACGCCGTCAGCGTCTCCCGCCTTAACCATAAGACAAGCATAGTACATATAATCACCAAGCGCTTGGGATTTTGCTTCTTCATAGGTTAAGCCCTTTGATTTTCTCAGCTCTACAAACAGATTTAGGTATTCTTCTGTCTTTTCATATGTGAATGGATTGATTATTTTCGCTTTTTTAATATCCAATCCCTTTGAGTTTTCCTCAATTTCCTCAGGAGTGCCTATAATAATAAGGTTTGCAATATCCTCCTTCAAGATTTTTTCAGCCGCCTCAAAAGTGCGTCTGTCCATAGATTCGGGAAGAATAATTGTCTTTTTATCATTCTTTGCCCTTTCTTTAATTCTCTCTAAAAACTGACTCATTTTGTCTGTCTCCTTTTGTATGTTATTTCTCAAATTATTATACAGCAATTAGCATTATTTTACAAGTATGTTACAATAATTTTCTAAAAAATATACTAAAAATATATTGAATATTTATATGAATTGCTATATAATGGAATAAAGAGAAATTTTGGAGGTAAAAATATGAAAATTCTTGTAACCGGCGGAGCCGGATATATCGGTTCGCATACATGTGTCGAACTTCTAAACAGCGGATATGATATCGTGGTTTTAGACAATCTTGACAATTCAAGCGAAAAGTCGTTGGAGCGTGTAAAAGAGCTTACCGGCAAGGATTTCCCGTTTTATAAAGTTGACCTTTTAGACTATGAGGGAACAGAAAAGGTTTTTGCAGGGCACAAATTTGACTCGGTAATTCATTTTGCAGGATTGAAAGCGGTCGGAGAATCCACTAAACTTCCGATAAAATACTACCACAATAACATCACAGGTACTTTGAACCTTGTGGATATAATGCAAAAATACGGCGTTTACAACATTGTATTTTCTTCATCTGCAACAGTTTACGGTATGCCAAAGACCGTACCGATTACCGAGGATTTCCCAACATCTACAACTAACCCTTACGGCTCGACAAAGCTTATGATTGAACGGATTTTGAGCGATGTTTATGCAGCAAATAATAACTGGTCAGTAACGCTTTTGCGTTACTTTAACCCGATAGGCGCACATAAAAGCGGAAAAATCGGCGAGGATCCTAAGGGAATACCTAATAATCTTCTTCCGTATGTCGCACAGGTTGCGGTCGGAAAACTCGATAAAATTCATGTTTTCGGAAATGACTATCCGACAAGTGACGGAACAGGCGTGAGAGATTATATCCATGTTGTGGATTTGGCTTTGGGACACTTAAAAGCGCTTGAAAAGAAGACTGGTGAAAAAGGCGTGCATATCTATAATTTAGGAACAGGACACGGCTATTCTGTTTTAGAGATAATAAAAGCTTTTGAAAAGGCTTGCGGAAAGGAACTTCCTTATCAGCTTGACGAAAGACGTCCTGGGGATATTGCAGAATGCTATGCAAATCCCGAAAAGGCAAAGCGTGAGCTTGACTGGATTGCTACGCGCGGTATTGAGGAAATGTGCGAGGATTTGTGGCGCTGGCAGTCAAATAATCCGAATGGATTTGATGAATAAAAAAGGCATAAAAACAGCCTTCCAAAATGGAAGGCTGTTTTATTATGCATTATTTTTAGTATAATTCAAAAGTCCGCCAGAGAGGAGCATATCCCTTTGCCGCTCCGACAGATTGATTTGAGCCTCAAATTCAAAATCTTTTGTGGCATTTTTAATGACAAGCGTATCAGCATTTTTTACTCTATCACAAACACCCTTGATTTCGAGCATATCGCCTGAATCAATCCTGTCATAATCCTCCTCAACCTTGAATGTGGCAGGAATAATGCCTGCATTTATAAGATTTGCCATATGAATTCTTGCAAAGGATTTTGTAAGCACCATCTTTACGCCAAGATACAACGGCGCAAGCGCTGCGTGTTCTCTTGATGATCCTTGACCGTAGTTTGAACCTCCTACAATTATGGATTTACCCATTTCCAGTGCTCTTTTCGGGAAAGTTTCATCGCAAACCTCAAAGCAATGCTCTGAAATTTTCGGAATATTCGACCTGAGCGGAAGAATTTTAGCGCCTGCCGGCATAATATGGTCTGTTGTGATATTATCGCCTACTTTAAGGCTAACGCCTGCCGTAATTTCATCACAAAGCGGCTCGGATACAGGAAATGGTTTAATGTTTGGACCGCGCAAAATCTCCACGCTATCCATTTTATCCTCTGCTATCGGGGCTTCTACCATATTATCATTTATCAAAAATTCGTTTGGCAGAATAAATTCCGGCATATCTCCCATATCGCAAGGGTTGGTAAGATACCCGTTTAATGCGGAAATTGCAGCAGTTTCAGGGGATACAAGATAAATTTTAGCGTCTTTTGTACCTGAACGCCCTTCAAAGTTTCTGTTAAATGTTC
>DMLG01000002.1 GCA_003453455.1 Clostridiales bacterium | reverse complement strand
CTGCACTCATTGCACCGTCTGCGTCACCTGCTGCAACAATGTTGTGGATTTCGTCAATAACCAGAATGACATTTCCCGCGTCTTCTGCCTCTATAAGCAGATTTTTAAGGCGTGCCTCAAATTGACCGCGGAACTGTGTTCCTGCAACAAGAGCGGTAAAATCAATAAGGTAAAGTTGGTATCCCAAAAGCTTAGGCGGCACTTTTTCATCCACAATACGGCAGGCAAGGCCTTCCGCAATTGCGGTTTTGCCGACACCTGGCTCGCCCAAGATAACAGGGTTATTTTTCGACCGCCTGTTAAGTATCTGAATTACGCGGTCGATTTCAGAATTTCGGTTTATGACACGGTCAACTTTGCCTGATTTTGCCATTTCGGTAAGATTTGTGCCATAAGTATCTAACATACTTTTTTTCTTGCCAAAATGAGGCTTCTTTTGTGTTTTTGCATTTTTGTCGGTTTTATCCTCATTTTCTTTTTTGGGCATAAATGAAGACATAAATCCAAGCGGAAAGGTATGAGCTCCGCCCTCTTCGGCGCTGCCCGGGTTTTCTCCCTGCATCAATTCTTCAAGGTTTTCGGGGTTTGCACCGATATTTTCCATAAAATCCGACATTTCGCTGTTTAGGTTTTCTATGTCGGAATCGGTTATTCCCATTTTTTCAATCATATCATTTATCGGGGCAATGCCAAGCTCCTTTGCGCAGGCAAGGCAAAGTCCCTCATTTGTCGTCTTATTACCCTCCATTTTTGTGATATAAATAATGGCAGGGTTTTTGTGACAACGAGAACATAATTTCATTTGCGTGTTCCTCCGATTAAAGTTAGAAATAATTGTAGCACAATAAAGAAAATATTAAAAGAGGTTTTTTTATAAATTTACAGTTTGTTAATTTATTTGTGATATGTTTCGTTTGCGCTTATCTTAAAAGCTCGGTAAATCTGCTCTAAAAGTACAACGCGCATAAGTTGGTGAGGAAGAGTTATTTTTCCGAAACTAAGCGCCATATCCGATACGGATTTCACTTTCTTGCAAAGTCCCAAAGAACCGCCTATTATAAAGGTGATATTGGAATTTACGGACTTTATACTGTCAAGCTTTTGCGAAAATTCCGTGCTTGAAAGCTCTTTTCCCTCAATGCACATAGCTATATTATAGCTGTTTTTCGGAATTTGTGCTAAAATCTGCGCGCCCTCTTTTTCAAGTATTAAATCAATTTCCCTTTGCGATGCATTTTCGGGGATTTTTTCATCTTTTATCTCAACGACCTCCAAAGAGGCAAATCGCGAAAGGCGCTTTTTATACTCGGAAATGGCATCGGAGAAAAACTTTTCCTTGATTTTGCCTACTGAAATCACAGTTATCTTCATTTGGAGATATTCCTCCTTATTTATGAGCTAAAAATGTGGTTGGTAAATAGCGGTTTGCAACCGATAGGGAAAAGTCTTTTCCGGCTATTATACCGCTTTTTTTGGCAAGCTCGGCCGTTTCTAAAAGCGCGGCTTTGGGTGTATTGTTATCATTTGAAAGGTGGGCAAGCATTATATGCTTTGTTCCGCTTTCAAGCAGATTTAAGGCAGTTTGCGCTGCATCATTATTTGAAAGATGTCCGAAATTTCCTAATATACGCCGTTTCAAAAATTCGGGATAGCGTCCGTTTTTCAGCATAGTAATGTCATGGTTTGACTCTAAAATAACTGCAATACTGCCTTTAATATTTTCAAAAATATAATCATTCATATGCCCGATATCGGTTGCGATTGAAAGCTTGTTGTTTCCGTAAAAAAAGCTGTATCCCACAGGGTCTATCGCATCATGCGGGATTGAAAAGGGTTTTATCCCGAGTGTGCCTATTTCAAAATCCTTACCGGGTGATATATATTTGATATTTTCATCCGATATGCCGCAATTTTTCATAGCGTTATGGGTTTGTTCAGTCGCAAAAACGGGCAGACCGTACTTTTTTGATACGACGCCTGCCCCTTTTATGTGGTCGGAATGTTCGTGCGTAATAAGTATAGCGGACAAATTATCGGGAGATATTCCGATTGATTTCAGTAGTTCTTCAAGTCGCCTTATTCCGAGTCCGCAATCGCAAAGTACGGTTGTTTTCCCGTCGGAAATCAATGAACAATTCCCCGATGAACCGCTTACAAGTGATAAAAACATAGCTATTTGTCAATTCTCCAAAACTTCAATTCTTTCAATGTGTGCGCCTAAGGCACGGAACTTTTCTTCAAAATTCTCATAGCCGCGGTCTATGTGATAAAGGTCGGATATTTCGGTAACTCCGTCCGCCATAAGTCCTGCTATAATCATAGCCGCACCGCCCCGCAGGTCGGTTGCGCGTACAGAGGTACCCATAAGCGTTGATACACCGTTAATTATAGCAAGCTTTCCTTCTACTGAAATATCAGCGCCCATACGCTTTAATTCTCCAACATAGCGGAAACGGTCGTCCCATACACCTTCACGGGCATTGCTTGTTCCGGGGATTGTGGAAAGGTATGTAACGAGCTGAGGCTGCATATCGGTAGGAAATCCCGGATAGGGAAGCGCAATAAAGTTTACCTTTTTCAGCCTTTTGCCCTTTTCGACATAGACACGGACGCTGTCGTCAAATTCCTCCACAGTAACGCCCGATTCAATGAGTTTTGCGCTGATGGACTCCAAATGCCTCGGTATTACATTTTGGATTGTAACATCTCCGCGGGTAGCTGCTGCCGCAATCATAAATGTGCCTGCCTCAATCTGGTCGGGAATGATGGAATATGTACCGCCGTGCAGGCGTTCAACTCCCGTTATCTTTATTGTATCGGTGCCTGCTCCGCGTATTTTTGCGCCCATTGCGTTCAGGAAGTTGGCAAAATCGACGATATGCGGCTCTTTTGCAGCATTTTCTATTATCGAATTGCCCTTTGCCATAACGGCGCTCATAATAACATTTATTGTTGCGCCAACAGATGTGACATCAAAATATATGTGCGCACCCTTTAATTCTTCCGCCTCTGCGGAAACTTTGCCATAGGCCTGCGTGCAGGCTGCGCCGAGTGCTTCAAAGCCTTTAATGTGCTGGTCAATGGGGCGTGTGCCGAAATCACACCCGCCGGGCATGGGTATAACGCACTTTTTAAATCTGCCTAATAGTGCTCCTATTAAGTATGCCGAACCGCGCATTTTCCTTGCAAGCTCAGCCTTGGGAGAAAAAGATTTTACATTTGTAGAGTCAATAATAACGGTATTTTCATCTATAATCTCCACAGATGCACCCAAATCGCGAAGTATATCAAGAAAAAGCTTTACATCTTTTATATTGGGCAGATTTTCAAGTCTGCATTTTGCGTTTATCAAAAGACAGGCGGGAATGATTGCAACAGCAGCATTTTTAGCGCCGCTTATAGCAATCTTGCCGCTTAGCGGATATCCGCCTTCTATGAGCAGTTTCTCCAAAGAAATTCACCTTCCTTAAACAGCGGTTTTTGAGAAAACAGAAATTTAAACTCATAAGGCTATTATAGCACATATATGTAAAAAAAGTAAAGTAAATACGAAAAAAAAGGAATTTTGCACAAAAAAACAGAGAAGCAGCTGCTTCTCTGTAAAAAAATGTAAAATCAAACCGCACGGGTAACCTTGCCTGAACGCAGGCAACGCGTACAAACATTTATAGATTTTGTATTGCCGTTAACAATAGCTCTTACTTTTTTTACGTTGGGCTTCCAAGCTCTGTTGGACCTTCTGTGTGAGTGGCTGACCTTTATACCGAAAGTAACGCCCTTTCCGCAAATATCGCATTTAGCCATATGCTTAGCACCTCCTATTACATATGAAATATCAAAACACAGCAATTTTACCATATTTTTTTTAATATTGCAAGTGTTTTTGAAATTTTTTTTAAATTTATTTAAATTGCTGTATTTTTTCAGAGAAAAACTGTTTTTTTATTTGGAAAAAACATTGAAAATTATGGGATTTTACGATATAATAAACTTGTGTAATTATATGCATTTTGCTTTTACGGAGGTTAAGGCTATGAGTGATACCACATTTAACATACATCTTTCCAAGGTAATTGAAGATTTTTCCTTTGAAATGATATATGCATCAAAGGATATTGAAAATGTGATTATAGAAACAGCTGATGTTAACCGTCCTGCGCTTCAAATAGCGGGGTTTTTCGATTATTTCGACAGTCACAGAATTCAGATTATGGGAAAGGTTGAAATAACATACCTTGAACAGTTTACAAGGGAAAAGCGGTACAATCTTTTGGAAAAGCTGTTTTCCACAAAGTTCCCCGCACTTATAATAACGCGCAATATGCGGATTTTCCCTGAAATGGTGGAGCTTGCGGAAAAATATGATTTAACTATTGTACGAACCGAAGAATCTACATCAAGTCTTATGAGTGCGCTTATAAGCTACTTGAATGTGCAGATAGCACCGAGGCGCACAAGGCACGGCGTTTTAGTTGAAGTTTACGGCGAGGGCGTGCTTATTATGGGCGAAAGCGGAGTCGGAAAAAGCGAAACGGCTATTGAACTTGTGAAAAGAGGTCACCGTTTGGTTGCAGACGATGCCGTTGAGATAAAGCGAGTATCTTCAAAAACGCTTGTCGGCTCATCTCCCGATATTATAAGGCATTTTGTTGAACTTCGCGGCATAGGCATTATTGATGTAAAAGAGATTTTTGGTATAGGAGCTGTAAAGGATACAGAAAATATAAATCTTGTAATACATTTAGAGCCTTGGATTGACGGCAAGCAATATGACAGACTTGGCATGATGGAGGAATACACAAATATAATGGGTATAAATGTTCCGAGTCTTACAATTCCTGTAAAACCGGGACGAAATCTTGCCATAATAATAGAAGTTGCATCAATGAATAACCGCCAGAAGCGTATGGGATATAATGCAGCGGTAGAACTTAATAAAAGGCTTATGAATGAAATCAGCAAATATAACGAGTAAAAACTCTGTGCAGTATAAAAGGAGAGCATAATGAATGTCATAAAAAATGAGCCGATGAAAAATCATACATCTTTTAAAATTGGCGGCATAGCAGATGAATTCTGCGCGCCAAGCAGTATAGAGGAAATCGTCGAGTGTATAAAGTATGCAAAGAAAAAGAATATCCCTTATTTTGTAATTGGAAACGGAAGCAATATTCTGGTTTCCGATAAAGGGATAAGAGGTCTTGTTATCAAGATTTCAGGGGAATTCTCACGATATGAGATTTGCGGTGACATAATAAAAGCCCAAAGCGGCGTGCTTTTGTCGGTGCTTGCAAAAGCGGCGCAAAAGGACAGTCTTTCAGGAATGGAGTTTGCCTCGGGTATTCCCGGAACGCTTGGCGGCGCAGTTTATATGAACGCAGGCGCATACGGCGGAGAAATGAGCGACATCGTAAAAAGTGTGACATATCTTGAAAACGGCGAAATAAAGAAAATAGAAAATGGATTTGATTTTGGGTACAGAAAAAGTCTTTTTGCCAAAATAGGTGCAGTGGTTTTGGAGGCAGAGTTGCAGCTGAAAAAAGGAAATACTGATGAAATAAAAGCAAAAATGGAGGACTATAAGGTACGCAGAACAGAAAAGCAGCCGCTGAATTTTCCAAGTGCGGGAAGCGTTTTCAAACGCCCCGAGGGGCATTTTGCGGGAGGACTTATTGAGGACGCAGGGCTAAAAGGCTTTGAAACAGGCGGTGCAAAGGTTTCGGAAAAGCACGCGGGATTTATCATAAATACAGGCGATGCGACAGCAAGTGATGTTTTGAAACTTATAAAGCATATACAAAAAACAGTAAAAGAAAAATACGGTGTAGAACTTGAAACAGAAGTTAAGTTGATGGGGGAATTTTAAATGCAGTTTACGGTTGTTACAGGACTTTCAGGAGCGGGAAAAACGCAAGTCATGCGATTTTTGGAGGATGCAGGATTTTTCTGCATCGACAATTTACCTCCCGTAATTATTCCTCAGCTTGCAACAATGTTTATATCAATAAACGGAAAATATGATAATGTTGCATTTGCCATAGACTCACGCGTGGGTGATATGATAAGCGAACTTTTAGACAATCTTAAAATTTTGAAGGAAAATGGCTATGAATATAAGCTTTTGTTTGTAGATGCGCGTGACGAGGTGCTTGTAAAAAGATATAAGGAAACGAGGCGCCATCACCCGATTTCAAGCGATTTAGGACTTTTGGACAGCATAAAAAAGGAGCGTGCCATGCTTTCTAAAATATATCAGGAGGCGGACACGGTAATTGATACCTCTGATTTTTCGCTTGAACAGCTTTCAAAAAAACTGAGAAGCATCTATTTTGAAGGAAATCATAGTGAATTTCAGATAAATATAATGTCATTTGGCTTTAAATACGGAATACCGCTTGATGCAGACCTTGTTTTTGATGTAAGATGCTTTCCAAATCCTTTTTATGTTGACGAATTAAAGGACAAGACAGGAAATGATAAAGAGGTGCGCGATTATGTTATGAACACCAAAGCGCCGAAAGAATTTATGAACAAGCTGACGGATATGATAAAGTTTTTGCTCCCTCTTTACATTGAGGAGGGAAAATCTTCCCTGACCATAGGTATAGGCTGTACGGGAGGTAAGCACAGGAGCGTAACTATGGCAAATGAACTTTCTCAGGCGATTGAAAACTATAATAAAAATCTTATTCACAGAGATATTTTAAGGGGTAAATAAGATGTCCTTTACTCAAAATATAAAGGAAAATATTTCAAAAATAGAAAATAAATGTGCTTTTTGTGATGTTGCGGAGCTTTCGGCACTGTGCAAGCTTTGCACAAATTATCAGGGAGGACAGGTTTTTATAGCGACAGAGAATGAGGCGGTTGCAGAACGAGTATATACACTTTTTAAAAGTGTTTTTAAAACAACTGTTGACTATAAGAATAAGAACGGCAATTTCCGTTTTTATCCCGATTTTGACTTTTTTGCAGAGACTATGGCGGATAAACTTATGCTCTTTGGCGAAGATTATGAAAAAATCGTGGAAAGGGATTGTTGCAGGGCGGCGTATATAAGGGGCGCATTTTTAGGAGGCGGCTCTGTAAGCAATCCCAATTCTCGCTACCATATGGAATTTGATGCAAGATATGAGGTTTACGCAAATCAGCTTTTGAACATTCTAAAAGATTGCGGCATATCGGCAAAGGTGACATATAGGAAAGGCAGATATATCGTATATATAAAAGGGTATGAGCAGATTGCGGGAGTGCTGGGGATAATAGGCGATTTTACGGCGGCTATGGAGCTTTACAATACCACAATAGAAAAGGATTTGAGAAATAACGCAAACAGACGCAGAAATTGTGAGGTTGCGAATATTGACAAGATTGCAAAAACTGCCGCACAGCAGATAGCGGCAATAAGGAAAATAGAAAAAACGCCTGAGTTTTCGCTGCTTCCTGACAGTTTGAAGGAAATGGCGCGGCTGCGCAAAGAAAATCCCTTTGACAGCTTAAAAGAGCTTGGAGAAAAGACTAATCCGCCGATCGGAAAGTCGGGCGTAAATCACAGATTAAAGAGGATTGCAGAAATTGCGGAAAAACTGTAAGGAGGAGCAGTATGGCTGATTTTGTGCATCTGCACACACACACGGAATTCAGTCTTTTAGACGGTGCGGCGAGCATAAAAAAAATAATTTCACGGGTTAAAGAGCTTGGCATGACATCGTGTGCGATAACAGACCACGGCGTAATGTACGGTGTTGTTGACTTTTACAGAGAAGCTTTGGCACA
This sequence comes from Clostridiales bacterium, assembly GCA_003453455.1. Taxonomy (GTDB): domain Bacteria; phylum Bacillota; class Clostridia; order UBA1381; family UBA1381; genus UBA1738. The sequence goes on along the minus strand of DMLG01000002.1, from coordinate 1,837 downwards.
GGGAATTAAGCCTGTAATCGGATGTGAAGTGTATATGGCGCCAAGAAGCCGCTTTGATAAGGTGTACGAGTACGATTCAAAGTACGCACATCTTATTTTGTTGTGTGAAAATGAGACGGGCTACAAAAATCTTTCATATATAGTTTCAAAGGGATTTACAGAGGGCTTTTACTATAAACCGAGAATAGATTTTGAACTTTTATCGGAGCATCACGAGGGGCTTATAGCACTTTCTGCCTGCCTTGCAGGTGAAATTCCAAGAGCACTTGCGGCAGATGATTACGAAAAAGCAAAAAAAATAGGCGAAAAATATGTAAACCTTTTTGGAAAGGACAATTTTTTTATAGAGCTTCAAGACCACTCTCTTCCTGAACAAAAGCGCATAAATCCTCAGCTTGTAAGGCTTTCCAGAGAACTTGGCGTGGGGCTTGTTGCAACAAACGATATACATTATGCAAAAAAAGAGGACGCAAAATATCAGGATGTTTTGATGTGCATACAAATGCAGAAGACTGTTGAGGATAGCGACCGTATGCGCTTTGAAACGGACGAATTTTACATAAAATCACCCGAAGAGATGGAAAAACTGTTTGCATATGCACCGTCTGCAATAACTAATACGGCAGAAATTGCAAAAAGGTGCAATGTGGATTTTGATTTTGAAACACGCCATTTGCCAAGCTATAAAGTGCCTGATGGCAAAACAGCATGGGAGTACTTAAATGAGCTTTGCGAAGACGGTATAAAAAGGCGCTATGATGAGGTGACGCCAGAACTTGCCGAAAGGCTTCGCTATGAGCTTTCGGTAATTAAGAATATGGGGTTTGTGGACTACTTTTTGATAGTATGGGATTTCATAAACTTTGCAAAAAATAACGGGGTGGGAGTAGGTCCCGGAAGAGGAAGTGCGGCAGGAAGTATGGTTTCCTATGCACTTGGCATAACCGATGTTGACCCGATAAAATATAATCTCATTTTTGAGCGGTTTTTAAATCCTGAGCGTGTATCTATGCCTGATATAGATGTGGATTTTGCGCCTGAGGGCAGGCAAAAGGTCATAGACTATGTCGTGGAAAAGTACGGTAAAGATAATGTTGCCCAGATAATAACCTTCGGTACAATGAAGGCGCGCCTTGCTATACGCGATGTGGGCAGAGCCTTAAACATTTCTTATGCGGAAACGGACAAGGTTGCAAAACTTGTGCCGAATGACTTGAATATTACTATTGAAAAGGCGCTTAATGTATCGCAGGAGCTTAAAGAACTGTATGATAATGAGCCAAAAATAAAAGAACTTATTGATACAGCAAGAGCGCTTGAAGGATTAGCACGACACGCAGGAACTCATGCGGCAGGCGTTGTTATTTGCAGCGAGCCGATTGTGAATTATATGCCGCTTCAAATGAACGATGATGTTTTGACAACTCAGTTTGTTAAAGATACCGTTGAGAGTATGGGGCTTTTAAAAATGGACTTTTTGGGGCTTCGCAACCTTACGGTAATAAATAATACAGTAAAGCTGATTGAAAAAACGCGCGGAATAAAAATTGACTTATCAAAACTTGATTATGACAAAAAAGAGGTATATGACCTCATTTCCACGGGTAATACCGACGGTGTTTTCCAGATAGAAAGCGCAGGAATGAAGTCCTTTATGCAGGAGCTTAAACCAACATGCCTTGAAGATATTATCGCCGGAATTGCGCTTTACCGACCGGGACCGATGGACTCAATACCAAAGTATGTGTATAACAAAAATCATCCTGATAAAGTGACATATAAGCACGAACTTTTGGCAGATATTTTGGATGTAACCTATGGCTGTATCGTATATCAG
>DMLG01000083.1 GCA_003453455.1 Clostridiales bacterium | reverse complement strand
TGTCTTGCGACAGACAGCGTGCTTTTGCCGCTGTTTTTCGGAGTGTACGAAGGGTCGATTTTCGGCAATGGGCTTGTATGCTGGATTTTATGCATTATCTGTCCTCTTATAATTCTTGCCGATTGCCTGTTTTTTGACAAAAAAGGCTCGTACCGTCCGTATGACCCGTTTTTGTGGCTTATAATTCCGACAGCGCATTTTATTTTGACATATTTTGTTTTAAGACCGTACTATGGTCTTGCAACGTATTATCATGTGCCGTATAATGCTTTTGCCTTGTTCGGCGTTGGTATGGGCACGGCACTTGTTATAGGATATTTTTTGTATGTTATAAACTCGTTTATAAAACGTAAATAGGGGAGTATTGTATGATAAAACATCCGTTTCCGCCTCTTTATGACAAAAACTCAAAAGTGCTTATTTTAGGGAGTTTTCCGTCTGTTAAATCGAGAGAACAAATGTTTTTTTACGGACATCCGCAAAACCGATTTTGGCGTGTTGCCGCCGCAGTTTTCGGGTGTGAAACGCCGCTTACAATCGAGGAAAAAACCGAATTTGCACTATCGCACGGGCTTGCTATGTGGGATGTTATTGCTTCGTGTGATATAGTCGGCAGTTCCGACAGCTCAATAAAAAACGTGACCGCAAACGACCTTAGCGTTATTATAAAAAACTCCGCCGTAAGCCGTATATATGTAAACGGCAAAGCGGCGGAAAAATACTACAATATATATACAAGAGATAAGCTCGGCATTGAAGCGGTTTGTCTGCCATCAACCTCACCTGCGAATGCGGCGTGGTCTTTTGAAAAATTAGTTGAGGCGTGGTCGGTTATTGCTTAATTTTTGCTTTTTTTCACGGATTTTCCAGCTGAAAAAGCCGTAAGAGTCGTTGGCAAGAAAAGCCGCAAAGCACATAACCATAGGCAGGTACGATAAATCTTTTAAAGAGGCAAGCACCCAGAGAACAATTAGGACAATATCGTTTGCTCCGTAGGCAAGTGCATAATACGGACTTCTGAAAAACAGCAGGGCGCAGGCAAGAAAACTTGTAAAAACAGATACGGTGCTGACTGAAAGCCTTGCAGTGCCAAGAGCTTTAAGTAAAAAAAAGAATATAAAAGTCACGAATAACGAAGCCGAAATTATTCCGATAATTTCGGCTTTTTTGAGCTTATGTATCTTAACTTCGCCTTGCCTGTAAGGGTTTTTTAGCCATGAGTAAAGAGCAAACCCTGCCGCAGGGAGAGACATACCGACATAGGTTATCATTTCGCCGTAATATTTCGTGCGGTACGAAACAAACGCATATAAAACGCCGAAAACCATGGTTAAAAGCTGTCCCCAAGCGTCGCCCCGTGCCACAAAGATTAGGGCTGTTACGCCTGTGGCAGTTGACAGAAGCGTAAGAAAATCGGAACTTTTCGATAAAATACCGGGTAGCAGAACCGCAACAAGAGAAATTAACCACAAAATCCATTCATGCTTTTCGAGTTTTTTAAAAGGGTTATAGAGCATATCAGTAAGCATTTTATCACCTCAAAAAAATAACACACACCGCATATCTTCATGGGCCTTACGATATGCGTCGTGTGCATTACAAAACGTAATACTGACTACCCGGCGGCAGTCTGTTTGATTTTTATGTTCTCTTGCGGAGGTTCCGACCGAAAGCGGAACCTCCGCAAGCATTTTTATTTTGAAAATTCATCAAGCATTTTTTGCTTTATACTCCAAAGCTTTTCGGATAAATCCACATAGTATTTATGCGGATTTTCAAATCTTTTTACCTCATCCCACAGCTTGTCTACTTCAAGAGCGCAATACTCCTTTAATGCCTCAATTGAAGGACTTTCATAAACGCACTCGCCTGCTTTTACAATCTGTTTCAAAAGAGGTCTTACATAAAAGTCTGTAACCGTTTTTTTCTTCCATGTATGCTCCTGGTCAAAAAGCTCATACGGCTTATCGCTATCTATTATCTCATCTCTTAATGTCACAACATCGGCAATTGCCGCTCCCGTTTCTTTTGAATACAGCCTGTAAACCTGTTTAAATCCCGGTGTTGTAATTTTTGCAACATTTTCCGAAATCTTGATTTTCGGCGTAATATTGCCCTTGCTGTCCTCTGTTGCGACGAGCTTATATACTCCGCCAAAAATTGGGGATTCCATAGATGTTATAAGCCTTTCGCCCACGCCGAATGAGGCAATTTGTGCGCCCTGCATCAAGGTGTCGCGTATTATATACTCGTCAAGTGAATTTGATGCGCATATTCCGCAATCAGGATACCCTGCATCATCAAGAATTTTTCGGCACTTTTTAGAAAGATAGGTTATATCTCCCGAATCTATCCTGACGCCCTTAGGACGCTTATTCATAGGTTTTAACACTTCGTCAAAAACCTTTATTGCATTGGGAAGTCCCGATTCCAACACATTATAGGTATCAATCAGCAGCATACAGCTGTCGGGATACTGTCTTGCATATGCGCAAAAAGCCTCATATTCGCTATCGAAAAGCTGTACCCAGCTATGTGCCATAGTTCCAAGTGCAGGAACTTTATACTCTCTGTCAGCTATGGCGCATGCTGTTCCGCTGCAACCGCCTATATATGCCGCCCTTGCGCCCAGAATTGCCGCGTCAGCCCCCTGTGCTCTCCGTGAGCCGAACTCCATTACAGGGCGTCCGTCCGCTGCCCGCACAATTCTGTTAGCCTTTGTTGCAATAAGGCTTTGATGATTTACTGTAAGCAGTATCATTGTTTCTAAAAACTGTGCCTGAACTACCGGACCACGCACCGTAACGATTGGTTCCTGCGGAAAAATCGGCGTACCCTCAGGAATCGCCCAAACATCGCAGGAAAACTTGAAATTTTCAAGGTATTTTAAGTATTCCTCGCCAAAAATCCCTTTACTTCTTAAATACTCTATATCTTCGGAGGTAAATTTAAGATTTTTGAAATAGTCAATAAGCTGCTCGACACCTGCCATAATAGCAAAACCGCCGTCTGAGGGTATGCTCCTGAAAAACATATCAAAATATGCTGTTTTTTCGCCCATTCCCTCGCAGAAAAAGCCGTTTGCCATTGTAAATTCATAAAAATCCGTAAGCATAGTAAGATTTAATTTATCGCTCATTTTTATATTCCTTTCGAATAGTTTTCATAATCAACAAAAAGGGGCACAATGCCCCTTTTATCATCAATATGTGCCGCCGCCCCTGCGATAACCGCCTGAGCGCTTTGATTCATTTGAACGCTTTAATGCAAGCATCTTCTCATCTGCATCTTTTTTGAATTTGGACAGTTTATCTTCAAAGGAAAGGTCTTTTTCAGAATTACCGCTCCAATCAATATCCGCAGGGCGTATGCGCCCCGTATTCTTTTTCGGTTCCTCCGCTCTTGGTTTTGCCTTTTTGATTGAAAGACTTATCTTTCCCGACTTATCAATATCCAAAACCTTCACACTGACTGTTTCTCCTACCTTGATATAGTCGTTTATATTCTCCACATATTCATTTGTTATCTCAGATATATGCACAAGTCCTGATTTATTGTCATCAAGGGATACAAATGCTCCAAACGGCATAACACTCTGCACTTTGCCTGAGGCAATACTTCCGATTTTCAAAGCCATAAACTAACGAATTCCCCCTGTTTATTACCGCCCGGATATGTCGATAAAGACAATCTCATTCGCCTTTATCATACCCAACTTTTCTCTTGCGATTTTTTCGATATATTCATCCGTTCCCGCATTTTCCAGATCCCTATTGAGTTCTTCTATACGGTGGTTTTCCCTGTCTATATCTTCAATAATTTTTGCCGCCATTTCATTATTGGCCGCAATTATCGGTGAAACAGCAATTCCCTTGCCAATCATAGCTACGCAAACTATTGCCGTAGCCGCCATAATTATTTTGGTAATATCAAGTCTTGCGTTGGTTTTTTTCATAATAACTACCTTCGTAATCAACATAATATATTTTTTTGCAAACCTTTGACAAATACATAGTAATTTTACCCAAAAAACCCCATACTGTCAAGAGAAATTTGAAAATTATATTAAAAAAAGAATAAATTTTTTTTACAATTATGCAATATGCCGAAAATACAGGTCGGTGTATTGTTAAATAATACAAAACACAAGCTATCACAAACGCCAGAGCGGTGTACCAACGGAATTCGCCTGCAAGAAATTTTTGCCACATTGTAAAAAATCCTGCGGAAAGTAAAAACCATATAGCCGCATCGAAAAAGTTTTCGGCTGTTTTTTTCATATTATCCGTCTTTAAGCTCTCAAAAAAGTCATATAAAAGGCATAAAGCAGCGGCTATACCCTGAGCCGTCAAAAAGCTCCAAAGTTCCTGCGTCGTTAAAAGAAACATTCTCACTTTAAAATGTCCTTAAAAAAGCTGCGCTTATCCTTAATGTCTGCAAAAATTGCCGTATCCACCTTGCCTGTAAGCGCTATCTGCCCGTTTTGTTTTGACAAATCTTCAAGACGCAGATTGCTTCCGCCGATTTTTAGCCTTCCAAGCGCAGTTTTAAGAACTATTTCAGACGGCGAAAAATGTTCAACATTTTCCACTAAATTAACAGTAAGCCGTTCCCTGTTTTTAAGCTCCAAAACCTGACTTTTTTCCTGCTGAATATCCATAAAAAAACACACCCCTTCATACATTTAAGATATGAAGGGGCATTTTAATATATTACAAAAGCTTATACATAAGAGGGGCGTCATTTTTAAGCGCATGCTCTCTAATATCGGTAACTTCCGCCTTTATCACCTTTTCACCCATGCGTATGGATATTACATCTCCCTCTTTAACATCATAAGACGCTTTTGCAATGTGTCCGTTTACCTCAACTCTTTGCGCGTCACATGCCTCATTTGCTATTGTGCGTCTTTTTATAAGCCGCGACACTTTAAGAAATTTATCAAGTCTCATACATTTTCCTTCTTCTATTTCATATGAAAAAGAAGCCCCCGCAAAGTGGAAGCTCCTTGATAGCTTTAATTATTTGTTTACAGCAACTTTTAAAGCCTTGCCTGCCTTGAAAGCAGGAACCTTTGATGCTGCAATCTTTATAGCAGCGCCTGTTCTTGGGTTTTTACCTGTTCTTGCGCCTCTTGCTCTAACTTCAAATGTACCGAAACCAACAAGCTGAACCTTTCC
>DMLG01000098.1 GCA_003453455.1 Clostridiales bacterium | reverse complement strand
GATGAATATGATTGTTATTTCTGCGAAATGTCCTTGGACGAGGACGAAATGCTGAAATTCCTGCAATCCTCCTTTGATAACTGCCCATATTATCGCTTTGGCGACGAATATTCCATAGTCCGAAAACAAAATTAAACATTCCTCCCTTTTGGGGAGGATTTTTTGTACTAATTTTGTTTTAGTACAAATATATATGTAGTAACCTGTACTATAAAGGAGGAGCTGTTTGTGACAGACTACAACATTTATCAGGATATAAAGGAGCGTTCAGGCGGCGATGTATATATCGGCGTGGTTGGTCCTGTCCGCACCGGAAAATCTACTTTTATAAAAAAATTTATGGATTTACTTGTAATTCCAAATCTTGAAAACGGATATCAAGCAGAGCGTACCCGTGACGAATTGCCGCAATCGGCGGCAGGCAGGACTATTATGACTACCGAGCCGAAATTTGTTCCAAATGAGGCGGTAGAGATTGCCCTCGGTGATAATGCACATATGAATGTGCGTATGATAGACTGCGTGGGCTATATTGTTGACGGCTCAACGGGTTTTGCTGAGGACGATATGCCGCGTATGGTCTCCACGCCCTGGTCCAATGAGCCTATGCCGTTTTTCGAGGCGGCAGAGCTTGGCACAAAAAAGGTTATCTGCGACCATTCAAATATAGGGATTTTAATCACTACCGATGGTTCTATCTGTGACATCGACCGTGCAAACTATGTGCAGGCGGAAACCAGAGTTGTAAACGAATTAAAAGCGATAAACAAACCCTTTGTAATCGTTTTGAATTCACAAGACCCCGACTCCGAGACCTGCCAAAACCTAAAAGCCGAACTTGTAGCAAAATACGGTGTTCCCGTTGTTTGCGTAAACTGTCAGGAGCTTACCGAAGGCGATATTTCAAATATTATGGAAACTGTTCTGTTTGAATTTCCGTTAAACGAGATAACTTTTGATTTTCCTGCATGGTTTATGCGCCTCGGTACAAATCATTGGCTTTACCAAAAGGTATTAGACTCGCTTAAAACAGAGATTTCTCCTATAACAAAAATAAGCAATGTCAAGGGTTTAAGCGACAACCTTTCAGAATACGATTTTATAAATAGTTCCGAAATAGATGGGATAGATTTGGGCTGCGGAAACGCCACCTTGAAGCTTAATGTGCCTGATGAACTGTTTTATCAGATTTTGGGTGAGGAATCGGGCTTTTCAATAGACGGCAGAGAGTCTCTCATAACGCTAATTCGTGACCTTTCCGAAACAAAGGCAAAATATGACAAGGTCGCAGATGCATTAGATCAAGTGAATGCCTGCGGATATGGAATAGTTTCGCCGTCAACTGATGAACTTTCATTAGAAGAGCCTAAAATTGTGCGCCAGGGCGGAAGATACGGCGTACGCTTAAAAGCCTCCGCACCAAGCATACATATGATAAAGGCGGACATTCAGGCAGAGGTAAGCCCAATCGTGGGAACAGAAAAACAGTCTCAAGAGCTTGTGCATTATCTATTGGACGAATTTAAAACTGACCCGTCAAAGATATGGGAATCCAACATTTTTGGAAAATCATTATATGAACTTGTGAATGAAAGCGTCAATAATAAGCTTAGCAAAATGCCTGACGAGGCACGACAAAAGTTGTCCTCGACGCTTGAACGAATTATAAATGAAGGTAGTGGTGGTCTTATTTGCATAATCTTGTAAAAATCAGTGCATCTTTTATTCTTTTAATGCTTCTATGCGGATGCGGAAGTGCTGTAAAGATTGATACTATCGACAAATCCTATTCGACAGATACAACATCGGCAAATGTAAAAATCCCCCAGATAAAGGGGCTTGCAAGCCACGATTTGGAGGATTCTGTAAATGATGAATTCAATACTGTAACAACAGAACTTTTAAATAAATTTTCAGAATCTGCAAAGCAAACAGGTGAACAATCACTTTTTGATATGGAAACAACCGAGCATTTTAACAAGAACGGACTTCTTTCCATGGTGACCGACTATGAATATTTTGCCCGCAAATCGCACAAAAGCCGCGTTCGGATTGCAAAGAACATAGACACATCCGCATGTATAGAGCTTTCGCTTTCCGACCTTTTTGATGGGGATTCATACATTGATGCGCTAAACAAACTTCTTTCAGATGCCGTCTCCAAAAATCCCGAAAAATATTCCGATATTTGGGCAAAACCAAAAATATCACAAAATCAGGGCTTTTATATTGACGGGGACAGTCTTGTTATTTTCTATCCTCCGTATGAACTTTCCTATTATGAGCGCGGATTTGTAGAAATCCCTATTGCCTTGGAGGAAATTTTGACCTATTTAAAGCCAACCTACCGCGAACTTTTTGCGGAATAGAAAAAAGAGCTTTTGCTCTTTTTTTCTTGCTATAAACACAAAAATAGTGTATAATGCTATTTAGGTGAGATTATGCTAAAACTTTTTTCCTGTCCGATATACAATATTTTTGGAATTCCCTGCCCTGCCTGCGGAATAACGCGCGCATATCTTTTATTTTTTCGGGGGCGGATTTGGTCGGCTTTTTTGATGCATCCGCTGTTTTTGTTGCCGCTTATTTTTCTTTTTCCGAAAATGCGAAGAAGGTGGATTGTTTTTTCAGTTATGGCAATATTTTTAGCAGTTTACATAATCAGATTTTTAGTGCTTTTTCCGCTAATTCCGCCATTTAACTATAATAGCGATTGTCTTTTAGGAGGAATACTATGAGTATCAGCAATAAAGAAACAATAAAATGTCCTGCCTGCGGCGAAATGTCCGACCTGACCGTCTGGCAGTCAATAACTGTATCTTCAAGCCCCGATATAAAAGAGGACTTGTTAAAGGGCAAGATAAATATGTTTACCTGCCCGTCTTGCGGTCAAAAAGCGCTTTTTCCCGCGCCCATTTTATATACCGATACTGAAAAAAAGCTGGTTATATCCTTTTCACCGCAAAGTACAAAAGAAGAACGGATGCGCATTTTTGAGGAAATAAAAAAGTCCTCCAAAAATTCGGGAGAACTTAAAAACTATCCTGACTATAACCTAAGGTTTGTAACAACTTATAATGAGCTTTTAGAAAAAATCCTGATTTTTGATGGTGGTTTTAATGATAAACCTATTGAAGTCATAAAACTCCTCGTGCTTGCGCAGGACAGCGAGAAAATGGCGCAAAGGAACTGCATTTTTGGAAAATCTGACGAAAATGAGATAGAATTTTTGGTTCAGGACATAAAAGAAAATCAGATTTATACCTCACGAGTACCGCTTGCAACCTACGAAACCATCAAAACACAGCTTAGACAAAGCGGCGTAAAATTCAAGAGTTTCGATTGGGAAATGGTGGACGCCGATTATGCCGCAAAACTTTTACGGGGCGCAAATAACATACTTTAAAGTATTTCTAAAATTGCGTCGGCGATTTTTGCAAATTCCAAAATACCAAGCCTTTCACCGCGTATTGACGGGTCTATGCCTAAATTTTCGAGCATAGCCGATAACGCGGTTTTTTCTATGCCAAAATCGGAAGAAAGGCAGTTTGAGAGAGTTTTCCGCCTGTGCAAAAATGCAGATTTCACAACCTTGAAAAAGAGCTTTTCATCTTTTACTAAAACAGGCGGCTTGTCCAAAACTTCCATACATAGTACGGCGGAATCCACCTTTGGCGCAGGATAAAAGCTCGAAGATGGCACAGCGCAGACAATGCGCGAATTTGTGTAATAATTGCAAAGGACCGTTATCGCACCGTAGTCCTTTTTCCCCGGCATTGCTACAATGCGCTCGGCAACCTCTTTCTGAACCATAACTACAATGTTTTTTACAGGCAGTTTTGCCTCAATAAGGCTTGTCAGTATCGGAGTTGTGATATAGTACGGGAGATTTGCGGCAATGCTTATCTTTTTGTCGCCGAACTCACGGCTAATCAGCTCTTTTACATCCATTTTCAAAATGTCGCCCTCGATAATTTTCACATTACTGCAATCTGCAAGCGTGAAATTAAGCACAGGAATAAGCCTTTTGTCGATTTCCACCGTAACTACCTTATTAGCCGCTTGTGACAGGCGTTTTGTAAGGACGCCAAATCCGGGGCCTATTTCTAAAACTCCGTCTGTGACTTCGGCAGCGTCTGCAATTTCGTCCAAAACTGTGCTGTCCAAAAGAAAATTCTGTCCTAAGCCCTTTGAAAATCCGAAACTAAATTTGCGTTCAATTTCCCTGACTGTGCGAATATCTGTCAAATCCATTTTTTGTCTCTCCCAAAAAATATGGGCGCCCAAAAGGCGCCCTCATATCAATCTAAAACATAAACTATTGCAGTTCGTCTGCCAAAACGGACGCATTCGCCCTCAGTATTATAAAAAAGGTCAATTTTGTTACCCTTAATCGCACCGCCCGTATCACCTGCGACACAGTAACCGTATGTCCAGCTCTTGCCGTCGTCGGTGGACTCTACATAAAGCCTTGTTCCAAGCGGAATTACCTTGGGGTCAACGGCGATTACGCCGTATTGTGGCATTCTGCCCGAGGCAGTTTTGTTTCCTGAGTGGTCTGTGTAAGCTGTTGCGGTAACGGTGATTTTTTTTGAATAACTAAGTGTTGCGCCTGCATTTGCCGCAACAACCTTCTGTCCCTTAGTCGATTTTTTTTCGCCTGTTCCGACAGCAACAACTTGCGTTACGGGGTTTTTCACGGTGACCGCAGAAACAAGCTCCCGCCTGATTTCAATGCCGTTTTCTGTCGTGATATTGTATGTTGCGCGTTTTAGTCCGTTTTGTCCCTTTGTCTTGATTTTTGTTTTGCCCTTTTGTAAGGTTTTGTCGGAAACCTCCTTTGAAGAAAAGGGAATTTCCTCATCTACCGTTATTTGCTTTTCTAAAACACGGTAAACATCGACATGCATATCCTCGGATATCACATCATCCAAAGACGGCTCAACGCGGTCAGTTTCGTTAATGCTTACGCCAGCCTCTTCAAAAGCTTCGCGCACCGTCTTTTTTGTAGTTGTTATTATCTCAACATTTCCGTCAATCGACAGGGTAAATTTTCTGCCCTTTCTTATAATAAGCCTTGCGCCGTCGTAAAGCTCGTCCTCGGGGAGCATACTGATTTTATCAAATTCTCCGATTTCAATATCGTTTTCAGATAAAAATTCAGAAACAAAATCCTGTCTTGTTGTAAATTTCTGTGTATTCTCGCTGTCTGAAAAAGCGTCAACTAAAACAAGAGTAACTCTTTTTGCCTTAATATCCAAGACAGCACCGGTGAGTAGCGTAAGAATGCTTGTCAGCATAAATGCGGCAATAACGGAAGAAAGGAGCTTTCTTGCTTTACTGCCTTTTTTACTTTGCAACATTTTACTATCCTCCTAATAGATACCGTAACATTATATCCCTATGTTATGCGGTTGTCAAGAAATTTATTACAAAATTGTTGCATTTAGCCTAATTTTTTGGAAATATTTGGTAAAAAAAGTGATGATTTTAGTCGAATTGTACGAAAAAAAACCGTGTTAAAATAATTCAAAAATTTATGATTTTTATTAAAAATGCCATTTTTGGGGTAATTTTTGCTATAAAATTCCTTAATTTTTGTATAAAGTAGCCTGTTTTTGCCAATAATGAAAAGTAAAAGGTATGATTTTTAAATATTACAAAATTGTTAAAGTTTTATACTATATATAGGTATTGAAAGGGGACTTTTTATATGAAAAACACAACGCATAGGGTAGTAATTTTAAAAAATGTAAACTCTGATATTATCTCACAGGCAATACTTATTTTAAAAAATTCTGACGGAGTTTGTGAATCTGCGGTTTTAGAAGAGGCGGAAAGGGTAGTGGAAAAATATATGAATGATAATACATCTTTTTCCGAGAAAAAGGACGGACGGTTTATGGTATCGTTTTTGGGAACGGCTATGATTATTTTTGTGGGGCTTTGTATTTTTGCATTGATGAAAATTTTTTAAATAAATTATACTGCGTTAAAGGGGATTTTTAAGGGGAGTAACCCCTTAAACGGTTTAGGAGGGTCTGGGAGGGAATCCGACCCTCCCAGCGCTTTTGCTACTTTTCACGCTTGAAAAGTAGGTCTAAAATCAATTAAATATGCCGTTCTGCCTTCGGCAGAGGATAGTTTGCAAACTCACGGACGAAATTTACTTTCCCCTCCAAGGGATACATCCACCAGATAGAAGGGGATTCCATAAGGGGACGGAAGTCCCCTTTGGTCGTTTTAAGGGGTTTGGGGGAAATCGAATCCCCCAATGCTTTTGCTACTTTTCACACTGAAAAGTAGGAATAAAAATAATCAAAACTATTTGCCTTTTGCTACTTTGCGGCAAGACAAAGTACAAGTACTACAAGTATATTCTTATTAAATCCCTCCACCGCCAAGGCGGTCCCCCTCCCTTTAAGGCAAGGGAGGCTTTTATAATATGTAAAAAGGATTGACCGAAAAGGTCAATCCTTTTAAAGTTTTCTTTATTGAAATCTTACCACTCGAAAACCATTGCCCGGTCATCGTCGTTAACATTATCTGCTCCGACAAAGTCCTTATAAACTGCTTGCAATTCTTTATCGCCACCAAAAGCGACACTTGAAGCAATTATATCTTCAACTTCGAAGCCGTTGATTTCAACAACAGGTTTATTGTATTTTTTCATATCGATTTACTTCCTTTCTTAAAATCAATCTGCTTCTTATCTAGCAATTTCTTTAAGTCTGATGTTCTTAATGATGTGGTCTGCACTCTTTACGATTGCAAAGAATGTAGTTGATGCGTTGCTGATTTCAACGCCATTTGCAGCAAAGTCAACTTCAAATTCTTTTTCTACATCATTTGAATCCGTTGCTACAACAAAGTATTTATTAGCAACTGTATCAATAGCTTTGCTGAACTTAGCAATACCATAGTTAGCTGTCAATGTTACATCCTGACCTTGAAGGTCTGTAAGACCTGTTGTTCCGTTAACCGGCTTCTTAACATCAATTGAAGAATCTGTATATACCGGTGTAGGAGCAGGAGCTGCAAAGCTAACTGTATAGTTTGCAGAATCAACACCGCCTGCTGTAGCCTTTACTACTACATCGCCTGCTGCTGTTGCTGTTACAACACCGCTGTCTGATACAGCGCCGTTTCCGCTAACCTTTGTCCATGTAACTGTCTTATCTGTTGCATTATCAGGTAATACTGTTGCTGACAATTGAACATCGTCACCAACTGTTGCATTTGTAGCTCCGCTGATTGTTACGCTTGTTACATCAACTGTTGCAGGAGCAGATTCACCGAATACAAGAGACGCAGGTGAGAAACTTATATTATCTTCTGACGGCTTGTAGTTCTTTGAATCAGTATGTGACTTGCTTTTTGTAAATTCACCCAATGTAATAGAAGCGTCAACCACTGTAGCAGATGAGTTGTCAGACAACGCGATAATTGCTGAGATTATAACTTCTTCTTCATCTATTGTAACATTTTTTCCTACGCTTTTTCCGTCATTTAACAAATATTTAATGGTTAATACTGTACCCCCTGCTACCGCAGCGGAACCATTCGACAACAAACCTTCAAACGCAACAACAGGTTCGTCACTAAGAGAAAACAAATTGGAAAAATCACTACCAAAATCCAGCTGGCATGTTACCAATTCTGGCAAAATGCCTGTCGGCGATGCTGCAGTATTGGTGTTTGTGAAGCTACCTAAACCGCCTATAGCAATATCAATTGCATATAGAGAATACTCTTCTCCTGGTAGATCCTCTTCTAACTCATCTTCCACATAAGTATTATAAGCATCAATTTCATCCTCAGTTGCCTCTCTTACTGCACTCATAAGCACAGCTGGGCCAACAGGGAAATTTGCTGCAAATGCCGAGGTTGCAAATACGCCCGAAAGCATTGCAACAACAGCTATTAACGAAACTAACTTCTTCATTTTTTACTCCTTCTTTTACTACAATATTTACTACGACATTTACTACGACAAAAAACTGCGATTAATTCTGCTTTTCTGTCAAAGTTAGCTGTTTATCAGTATTAAATCCAAACTCCTGATCATTCTTTGTCCATGTTGTTGTTTTACCTGCATACCCATACAAAACAGCCAACATATCTGTTGCGTCTGCCGAGTTATCTAAATCAACATCACCCCAAACAACAGGAGTACCATTAACATTCAACGTATACGTTTTTTCATTGTCAGTTACATCTGAGGAATTGAATTCATAAGTGTAACCATTATTTGTCCACGTTGTTGTCTTACCTGCATACCCATACAAAACAGCTAAAATGTCCGTTGCATCTGCCGAACCATCTAAGTCAACGTCACCCCAAAGGATTGTGACTGTCTTATCCTGCTGTGCAGGTCTTTCGGTGAATGTGATTGTGTGAGTATCTGTAACAACAACGCCTGTTTCAGATGTTGCTGTCAAGGTTACTGTAACATCACCTGTTGCAGTAGGTGTAACTACTGTGGTTGCGCCTGTTTCTGCTGACAATGTAGCATTACCGCTAACTG
>DMLG01000106.1 GCA_003453455.1 Clostridiales bacterium | reverse complement strand
CTTTTTTGACTGCTGGGATATACGGCGTGCGCCAAGGAATGGATTTACAATATTTAATGCGCCGCCCGAACAGCCGCTCGTACAAGCGGACAGCTCGATAAAGTCAAGAGTTGTCACTTTGCCGTATTCAATTTCCTCCAAAACGGTTATAACATTATGAATTCCATCGACCGACATACAGTCTTCAAGCCCTGTTCCTGCACATTCTCCGCCGCTTTTTGCCCATATAATACCGTCGCGTCCCGACACCGAAAGAGGTAGAATTTCTTCTATTGTCTCTATTATCGGGCGGATTTTTGCAAAGGCGTCCTTTGCCGCAATTGCGCCGCTGACATTCGATTTTTTGAGAGTGAGCGGAGCCTTTATGCTTGTAACCTTTGCAGGGCAAGGTGTTATGAAAAACACGCCGATTTCGCTATCTGAAAGTCCTGTTTTTTTTCTTGCTTCCTCTCTTGCGAGGATTGCAGCCGCCTCCATTGGAGAAATTATGGGAAGGACATTTTCCAAAAGATTGGGAAAGCGCTCCCTTATAAGCCGCAAAACAGCGGGGCAGGCAGAGCTGATAACAGGCTTTTTAAAAGTTTTTTCTGCAAGCAATTTCCTTGTTGCAAAGCTAACATATTCCGCACCGCGCGCCACCTCAAAAACATCGTCAAATCCGATTTTCAAAAAAGCGGTTAAAATGGCATCTATGCTTGTTTCGCTCCTGAATTGGCTATAAAAAGACGGAGCGGGCATAGCAACATTATATTTAAAATTTTTAAGTGCGTCAAAGTTATCTGCCGCAGCAATTTTTGCGTGAGACTGACATACTTTTATACATTCTCCGCAGTCTATACAGCGTTCTTTTATGATTTTTGCCTTTCCGTGCTTTACACGGATTGCCTCGGTAGGACAATGCGAAATGCAGTTAGTACAGCCATGACATTTGTCCTTGTCAAGCAAAACGGAGTGGAAGTATTCCAAAAGAATCACCTCACAGATTTATAATAATCGTTACAGTCGTGCCCTCGCCGGGTTTTGAATTGATAATCATATCGTCTGTGTATTTTTTTATATTGGGAAGTCCCATACCTGCACCGAAACCAAGCTCACGGACTCTGTCGCTTGCAGTCGAAAAACCTTCGCGCATGGCAAGATTTATATCCGGAATACCGGGACCATGGTCGGAAAAGGTGATTTTTATGCGGTTTGTCTCAATTTCTGCAAGGCATTTTCCGCCGCCGCCGTGCACAATCGTGTTAATCTCTGCTTCATACATGGCAATGGAAACACGGCGTATGGTATCGGCAGGAATACCGAGCTTTTTTAAGAGTGCTTTGAAATTACTTGAAGCCTCTCCCGCAACTGAAAAATCCTCGCCGGAAAGGACATATTCCTTAACCATTTTTAAGCCCTTTCAGACCTCCGTCATAAAGCATACCGCAGGCAAGATATAAGGGCTGAGAAGTAGATAAAAGCGTTATATTCTTTTCTTTGGCAAGAGCGATTACATCTTCTGACGGAGCTTTTCCTCGGACAAAGCAAATTGCCACAATATCCATCATCTCAGCAGTACGCACAACCTGCGCGTTTATAAGCCCCGTAAGCAGGAGCGACTGGTCCTTCACGAAAGCGAGAACATCACTCATAAGATCGCACCCGCAAGCAGTGTGAATATCTTTGTTTTTTAGAGCGTCTTCCGTTTCGCCGCTTAAAATCTCGGCGTCAAGAATTGACTTAATATCGTAAAGCAGCATATGAAACCTCTCTTATCCTTGATATTTTGTGAAAATATCGTCAAGGTCATCAACAGTAAGCCTTCCGTAAACGGCGTCGTTTACTGTCATAACGGGGGCAAGACCGCATGCGCCGATACAGCGTGTTGCATTAAGCGAGAATTTACCGTCGGCAGTACACTCGCCAACATCAATGCCAAGACGCTCCTTAATCTTTTCGATAATTGTACCCGAGCCTTTAACATAGCACGCAGTACCAAGACAGACGCTTACCTCATATTCGCCCTTTGGATAAAGAGAAAATTGAGTGTAGAAAGTTACAATGCCGTAAATTTCTGCAAGCGGAACGCCAAGCCCTTCCGAGATGATTTTTTGAACCTCTATCGGTAGGTATCCGTAAATATCCTGCGCTTCGTGAAGCACGGGAATTGCGGCACCGTCTTCGCCCTTATGCTTTTCAATTACTGCTCTTAATTTTTCTTCCTGTTCTTTTGTACCCTTAAAAGGTACGCTTGCTGGATTGCTCATTTGTATCCTCCTTTAACACTTTATAAAAAATCATTTTAATTATAGCACAACAACACAAAAAATGCTACCTTCTTTGAAAAAAAGTAATAAATTTAATGAAATTGTTATAAAATTAACAAAAATAAATGGCGCTATTTGTCAAATTGACGGAAATATGCCAAATTTACTCCTCTTCCAGGGTGAATTCTTCGGGCTGTCCGTCTATTGTCTGTACTGCTTTCAGTTTGCGCTGGATAGCTCGCGTTCTAACGCCTACAAGCTTATCAAGTTCTTTGTTCGCTTGTTCGAGCTTTGTTTGTGTTGCTGAGAGTACATCACCGAATTTGTCAAATTCTGTTTTTACCGAGGAAAGTATGTTCCATACCTCGACGCTGCGCTTTTGGATGGCAAGTGTTTTAAAGCCCATTTGAAGAGAATTTAAAAGCGCTGCCATGGTACTTGGACCTGCAATATTGACTTTATATGTATTTTGCAATAGTTCCACTATTCCTTGATTTACTACTTCTGCATAAAGTCCCTCAAAAGGCAGGAACATTATCGCAAAATCGGTTGTATAAGGCGGTTCTATGTACTTGTCGTGAATATCCTTCGCAAACCCCTTTATGCGTGATAAAAGAGTCGAAAGCGCAGATTTTATAAGCTCGTTATCCCCTGCTTCGTATGCGGATTGGAGGTCATAGAAGGCATCGCCGGGGAATTTTGAATCTATCGGAAGATATACAAATCCGTCACCGCTGGGCATTTTTACAGCAAACTCTACGGGGTTTCGGCTTCCGGGAACGGTTACGACATTTTCCTCATATTGCTCGGGAGAAAGGATTTCTTTAAGGATTGCGCCGAGCTGTATTTCGCCCAAAATTCCGCGCGTTTTGACATTTGAAAGCACTTTTTTTAAGTCACCTACGCCCTGCGCTAAGCTTTGCATCTCACCAAGCCCCTTATACACCTGTTCCAAACGCTCGCTTACCATTTTAAAGGATTTTGTCATATTTTCTTCAAGGGATTTTTGCAGTTTTTCGTCAACAGTAAGACGCATTTCTTCAAGTTTTTTGGAGTTATCTTCCTGCATTTTCAAAAGACTTTTTGAAATCAGCTCGCGCATAGCGTCAAGCTTCTGCTCGTTTGTCTGCTCAAAGGTCTTAAAGCGTGTTTCCATTCCCGTAAGGCTTGTTACAACCGCCTTATTCATTTCCGCCTGCTTTTCGGTTATGTTTTTATCAATCTCGCTGAATTTTTTGGATTGATAATCGTCGGTATTTTTTTGGTTTTGGGAAATCATATCTCCCAAAAGGCGCAGGGTTTCAGCAGACTTTGTATCCCCCTTGCCGTCTTTAAAAAGCAGAATAAGCAAAACGAAGAATATTAAAGAAACAGCGATAATTAAAAGAATATCTGTCATTTGTGCGCCTCCTTAGATAAATTCAAAAATATCCGGATTTTTGGATTTTATAAGTTTTAAGTCCGTATGAGATAAAAGGTCATAGAAAATATTCATAACAATAATTTCGGTAGGATAATGCCCTGCATCAATTATGGAAATTCCCATTTGGCTGTAATTTATCATATCGTGGTATTTCATATCTGCGGTTACAATAACATCAGCGCCTTTTTTTACAGCGGTTGGAATGCTGTCAGCACATGCGCCGGAAGCAACAGCTATGCGGAAAACTTGGGCTTCCTTATCTCCGCATATGCGGACAAAAGGAGTATTTAAAACTCTCTTAGTGAAAAGTGCAAAATCCGCAAAGCTCATAGGTTTTTTTAATTTTCCTATCCTGCCGAGCCCGTCCTCTTCTAAAAATTCGGTGTCCGAAAGGTCAAAAAGCGCCGCAAGGCATGCATTTATGCCGTTTTTTGCAATATCGCAATTTGTATGCGCAGAATACACACAAGTGTTGTTTTCTAAAAGTGTCAGAACTGTTCTGCCCTCAGGAGTATCCGAGGTTATTCTTTTTGTACCGTCAAAAAGTATGGGATGATGTGATAAAATGAGGTCTGCACCGACATTTTTTGCCTCTTCTGCAACAGCCTCGGTTACATCAAGGGATAACAAAACGGTTTTTATGTCCCTCTCCCTGTCGCCAAGCAAAAGACCGCAGTTATCCCAAGCATATGCGCAGGATAGGGGAAATTCATTTTCAAGTATTTCGGCAATTTTGCTAAGTTTCATAGTATCACTTCCTTTTAATATCTATTTCAAGCTTTAATTTTTTAGTATCTAAAAGCAATTTCCGCAATCTTTCAATTTCTGCATAATCAGCGTTTTTTCCTGCTGATAAGCCATTTAGCCGCTTTGAAAATTCGCGCTCTTTTTTTTCGATTAGCAGCGAAAAAAGCGGATGATTATACAAAGCGGGCGGAAGATGAAGGTCAAGTTCAGTTGTCGGCAAAACCGAAAAACCCGACTCGGCAACAATTAAATTATACACCTTTCTTCCCTCTTTTGACAAGTCCTCAGAAGTTATTTTGAACCCGCTTTCAAAAAGGAAGCGGCGAAGCTCAGGCTGTGCGTTCATAGGTTGCAGCAAAAGTCTTGCAGAATGAGCTGTTTCTATATCGTTTGAAATAATGGTTTTTATTAGTTCTCCACCCATTCCGGCAATAATGATTTCTTTTACATCTCCTTTTTTGAGCGGAGAAAGACCGTCTCCTAACAATAGGGTTATATCAAGCCTGTGCTTTTCAATATTTTTTTTTGCAGAAATCAAGGGTCCGGAGTTTGCATCGGTGGCGATAACATTAGCGCCGCGTTTTGCAAGAGCGATAGGAATAAATGCGTGATCGGTGCCTATATCGGCAACAGAATCACTCTTTATATTTTGCAAAATCATATCAAGTCGTGGTGTAATCATAAAAATTCCTTCCGTGCATAAAAATTCATTTATACAACTTATATCCACACCCGTGGATAACTGTGTCTGTGTCTGCAAATGCGCATAAAACGGACATTTTTTTAATCTCAAAAACAAAACCTCACAATAAATCCACGCAAAACACATCAAAAACAGAAAAAAACCGGATAAAAATATGTAAACTTATAAAAATTTTCTTAAATGCGCAGATATGCGACTTTTTAACCACACTTTTTGGTGGGATAACCCTGTGGATAAAGTGGATAACCTTAGAAAATTACGCAAAACAGGGCTTTTTGATGTTAATATAAAAATTTTGGAGTGTGGACAAGTTTATTCATTAGTTTACATAATAATCTGCGTGAAAATTTTCTGAAAATGAGAAATTTGTGCAGAATTACTATTGAAATTTTTGAAAAGTCCGTTTTTTGTTATTTCGGAAATTACCTCAAATTGAGATAATTTCTGAAATAACAAAACCGCTGCATTATTCCTA